>DASTIZ010000377.1:0-2850 GCA_035717045.1 Chitinophagaceae bacterium | reverse complement strand
AAAAATTTTATCCTGGCCTTGTGACGGCTATTCCGTTCACCATAACGATCAAACACTCGTAATACGGCCTCGAGATAAGGGATAAGAAGATCCTCTTCCAGGAACTCATGGGTAGTTGTTGCCAAAAAAGGTTGAGCGCCGAGTCCGCCCCCGACGACCACTTTAAATCCTCTGACTTCCTTTCCATCAATGATTTTAGTTCGGGCAATCGCCCCCAGGTCGTGCATGAAAACAAGTGCTGTATCCCTTTCGGAGCTGCTAAACGCTATCTTGAATTTTCTTCCCATTTCCTGGTTCACAGGTTTACGAAGAAAATATTCAAACATTGCATGGGCATATGGGGTTACATCAAAAGGTTCTTCCGGGTCGATACCGGCCGTATCGGACGCGGTGATGTTTCTTACAGTATTACCGCACGCTTCACGAATTGTGATGTCATCCTTATCAAGTTCGGCCCACAATTCAGGGGTGCGATCCAGGCTCACAAAATGTATTTGAATATCCTGTCTTGTAGTTAAATGAAGATTCCCGGTTGAATACTTATCAGAAACATCTGCAATACGGCTCCATTGCGCCAGTGTCATTTTTCCATAGGGCAACTTGATGCGGACCATTTGTACACCTTGTTGTCTTTGTCCGTATACACCACGGGCCAGGCGAAGGCTGCGAAACTTCTCCTCATCCATTTTTCCTTCACGAAAGAGACGGATCTTTTTTTCAAGCTCAACAATATCTTTCTCTACAATGGCCTTACCATTTTTGTTGGCGACACTTTCTAACTCGGAACGGAAGCTTTGCATATTCGTTGATTTCGTTTAATGACCTTGAAACACAAATGCGTGAAAACCCTACTTTTTTAGTAGACTAAACAAATGTACGGCGTGAAAGCTTGTTTCTCAAATATTTTTAGAGGAAAATAACGAATGTAAGTAGGGGACGGAATCGAAAGGGATTTTTAATAATTTTTTGCACATAGTCTACTAATTCAGTAGGGAAAGCACTACCTTTATCGCCTTGCCAGCCGATTGTGTTAAATGATATATATGGATTATCAATCATTTTTAAAAGAGAAATTGCAGCAATTAAAGGATAACGGGTCCTACCGTTATTTTCTCGAAGTGAATAAAAGTGCTCAGCATTTTCCCAATTTTTATTACACGGATGAACAAGGACAGCAGCGTGCGGCTGTAAACTGGTGCAGTAATGATTATTTAAGCATGAGCACTCATGAGGACGTCATTGCGAAGCTTGGATTTGTTACCCACCGCAGTGGAACAGGAAGCGGTGGTACAAGAAATATTTCCGGAACGACAAATCACCACAAAGAATTGGAAAGAACATTGACAGCATGGCATAAGAAAGAGGCTGCGTTGTTATTTAATGGAGCATACCAGGCAAATGTCACAACGCTTCAAACACTCGGTAAAAACATTCCAGGTCTTGTTTTCTTTTCAGATGAAAGAAATCATGCATCAATCATTGAAGGTATTCGTGGTTGCAAGAATGAAAAGAAGATATTCAGACATAATGATGTATCCCATCTTGAAGAGTTATTACAGATGGTTCCTGCTGATCAACCAAAGCTGATCGTGTTTGAATCCGTTTATTCAATGAGTGGAACCATCTCACCTGTTACAACAATTACCAAACTTGCGCAAAAATATAAGGCGCTTACTTATATCGACGAAGTACATGGTGTAGGATTGTATGGCGCAACGGGAGCAGGAATACTTGAACAGGAACGCCAGCAACATTCAGTTGATATCGTCAACGGAACTTTGTCAAAAGCAGTTGGGGTATTTGGAGGTTATATTGCTGCATCAGCAACTATTGTTGATTTTATAAGAAGCTTTGGGAGTGGGTTTATTTTCACTACTTCATTACCGCCGGCCATTTGCGCAGCGGCAAATAAAAGCATCCAATATATTCAGCAAAATGAACAATTGCGAAAGCATTTTTTTGAGAATGTCGTTCAAATGAGGTCTGCTTTGACCAATAATGAAATTGAGTTCAAACACAATAATTCGCATATAACGATCATTCCGGTTGAAGATGCTGCAAGGTGCCGACAAATAGCGAACCAGTTATTGGAAAATCATGGCATTTATCTTCAACCCATAAATTATCCAACAGTTCCGGTTGGTGAAGAATGCCTTCGTATCATCATCACCGCGAGACATCTGCCAAAACATATCAATCACCTGGCATACAGCCTTAAAAAAATTTCGCATGCAGACCATAAAACTGATTGGCAGGAGTTCCCGGCTGTCGCTGTTGCAGGTTGATATCGTAAGGCAAAAGATACGAACCGCATTTCCAGATATTCAGGTGGAGGTGATTGCACGAAGCAGTAAAGGTGATGCGCTGCAAAATATTCCTTTGCATACCGCGGAGGGCACTGATTTTTTTACCCAGGATATTTTTGATGCATTGACCGCCGGTGAAGCCGATATTGCTGTTCATTCTTTGAAAGATATGAGCAGTGAGCATTTTTTTGGACCCAATAAGTTCGCTGTTGTCGATAGGGACGATACAAGGGATGTGGCGATCTTTAATAACTACATCGAAGAAAAGATCAAACGAGGGGAGACAATAATTATAGGAACCTGTTCTCCAAGACGCGAAGAGATGGCAACTGTGTTTTTAAGAAAAGCATTGCCGCAATTCAATGGTGGAATAAAAATTGAAACAAGATCAATTCGCGGGAACGTTGAAACGAGATTAAGAAAGCTGGGTAACGGTGAGTATGACGCGACAATTCTGGCATCTGCCGGATTAAATCGTTTATTAAGAGGCGGAAAGGATGCTTCGCTGATAAAAGATCTTCTGGGAGGCAAAAAATTAATGTTG
>DASTIZ010000376.1:0-2605 GCA_035717045.1 Chitinophagaceae bacterium | reverse complement strand
AATTGGAATGAAAGGAAAGAGTAATAACGGGGAATATAAAATTACTGTTCCGCAAAATGATCTGAGCATAGATGTAGATGGATTCAAAATAGTTCCTGCCATGCCGTTCCCGGTCCTTTTCTATTTTATGCTCTAACTGGTATTCAGCAAAAAAACCACAGAATACAGCAAGGAATAACATGAGGAATTCCCAGAAATAGTGGGTCCATTTCTTCTTGTCCCGGAGCAAACCGGGTTCGGCTGTGTGGGCATGATGGTGAACTTCCATACTGTAAGCCTGGTCGGGATACTTATCACCTTCAATGTAACTATTTTACGCCGTTGTTGGTGTTCAAATCTAAAGAAACATCAGCTTACAGACTTTAATCACCAACAACCAAATAATTTCTTACAGATTACACGGATTAACACAGATCTTAATTGTGTTCGCTTTTCTGTGAAAATCCGTGCAATCTGTGTGAACTAATTTTCATTTACGCCGCAGGCTACTTATAGAACTATAACGGTAATCGAACAGACTCGAATCATCAACAAGCATTGTAATGCTTGATTATGCTACGGCCTGGTTTTCGTTAGTCTGGATCATCGCCGTGTGTCCGGCAATACCGCTAACATTATAACTGCGGGCTGGCGGGATTGTGTGGACTTTCTGCTTTTAAAAATTATATCAATCCGGTTTCAAGTTCATCTTCTTCAGGAAGGCCTTGTACCGCGGATCTGTTTTTAGATTTTTCAATAGCGGATCTCCTTTTAGCCAAAACAACCAGCTATCTTTTTTGTTATAGGCCGTTTCCAGCCAGCTAAAGGCTTCATCATTTTCGCCCCGGAAAGCATGCAGTTGCGCCAACAGGTAGCTCCAGTTATTTTGATATTTATCCGTGAAATCTTTTAATGTTTCATCAGCTTCGGGTTTTCGTCCGAGTGCATGATATGCCAATGCCAGTCCAAATGTCTTAAAGAGTTCATTATTTTCCTGCTCCATCTCCTTCAACGCAAGATCTGTTTTTCCAAGTAACAAATAGTTTATGCCCTGGTACAGGTGGGCACGTTGGAAGCGCGGATCAATATCCAAAGCTTTTTTGAAAGATAAAATGGCTTCATTAATCTGGCCGACCGCAGTTTGATTATTTCCCATGCCCAAATAGTAAATAGGTTTAAGCGGGTCGAGATCTATAGCTTGCCTGTAAAACCTGGCAGCCTCCTTCCATGATCCTATTGCTTCATTCAGACTGGCATTGCCTATTATTATTTCAGCATTTTGCGGTTCAAGGCTAAGTGCTTTTTGATAGGTTTCTTCTGCCCCTTTCCAGTCGAAATCATGATAAAGTTTAATATCCGCTAATTCCAGGTATCCGACAGCAAGCGTATTATCCAACGAAATAGCTTTCAGCGCTGCATGCCTCGCTTTTTCATAACCCGGGTTCTGGTCAATATAGTTTTGCCACGCCTGCCTTGAAATAGCATTTGCCAATTTTCCCCAGGCACGGGCATTGGTAGAGTCAATGGCAAGGGCCTGCCTATAGAAGTCTACCGCTTTAGCAACATTTTCTTTATCCAGCTTGTCATAAAAATAATTTCCCTGCAATACAAGATTATAGGCGTCAATATTACCGCTACCGGAAACGTGGGTCGAGGGGAACTGCAGGAGCTTAAGCCTTAATTGCCGCACAACGGTTTGAGCGATCTCATCCTGTAACTCAAAAATATTACTCAGATCACGATCATAACTATCATTCCATATGCCTTTGCCATCAGATGCTCTTATTAAAGTTGTGGTCACCCGAATCTTATTACCATCTTTCTGTACACTTCCTTCTAATAAGTGAGCCACATCTAGCTTCTGGCCTATCGTGCGCAGGTCTTCATTTTTCCCTTTGAATGCGAAAGAAGAAGTGCGGCCGATCACTTTCAATTCAGGAATCCTTGTCAGCATATTTATTAATTCTTCACTCAATCCATCGCTAAAGTATTCTTGTTCTTTATCATTGCTTCTGTTGTCAAACGGTAAGACGGCAATCGATCTGTCAATTATTTCAGGTTCAACTTTTCCTTTTCCTTGTCCTTTAATGATAAAGTAACCCGTTAGCCCAAGTGCCATAACTGCAACGAAAATGAAAACAAGACTTTTTCTTTTAATTGATTTAAGTGGCCGATGAGGTGCCGGGGGAGAGCCGTCAAATTTGATTCGATATATCTTAACCGGTTCTCTTACATTCTTAAGATTTTCCGTTTTGACAAATTCCGTTTGAATGTCATTTTTGTTGGAAACATTATGATGAACAACTTCTGAAACAAAAATAGAACCAGGGGACGCAATGCTTTGTATCCGGGAGGCTATGTTTACTGCGTCACCAAACATATCATTCTCCTCTATTACCACTTCGCCCTGGTGAATGCCGATACGCAGTTGAAATTCTTTAGCAGTATTACAGGTCTGCTGAATTTTTATTGCGGCATTTACAGCATCTGAAACCGTTTTAAAGCTCGCCATTACACCGTCACCGAGTTCTTTGATCCAAATGCCGCTGTACTCTTCAATTATTGGTTTTTGGATCTGCCTGTTTTTATTTAATAAGTCGAAAGCTTTTTGTTCATCCCTTCCCAT
>DASTIZ010000375.1:0-9195 GCA_035717045.1 Chitinophagaceae bacterium | reverse complement strand
GCATTAATGCGAGCAGGTACGCTGTCAGCCTTACATACTTGTTCAGCACGAAAGAAACTGCGGCCAGTATAAATGCGCCGCCCACAATTTTAACCCATAAAATCGGGTTGGGTAAATCGGCCGGGACATACTCCATCATAGCCTTGGGGTTTTTGAAATGATATATTCCGAAAAAGATCATAACGGCAGAAAGTATATAGATGGCTACGTGGGAAACAATATGCTTTTTCATACCGGTTGGTTTTAGTAGCTATAAGTTACCGAAATTCCCACGGTTATTAAATTTTAGATATGCACAAGCCCTATCTCTTCAGGAACTTTCCTTTCAACAGTTTTTCCATCACTTCGTCTTTCAGATTCCTGCTGACGGGTATATGATGCTGTGCAATGCGAATATCATTTCCCTCGATGCTGTCAATTTTTGAAGCAGCCACAATAAACGATTTATGGACCTTTAAAAACTGTACAGCCGGCAGATACTCTTCTACTGATTTGAACGTGAGATAGGTAATGAATTTTTTTTCAGCTGTGTGCACAACTACATAATTCTGCAATGCTTCTATAAACAGGATATCATTGAAAGAGATCTTTACGAGCTTGTTATCAGCTTTTATGAAGAAATGGTCATTGGTTTCCGCGCTAGCCTGGCCTGATTCGTTCTTTTGTCTTACTTCATAGTATTCTTTGGCTTTCAAAGCTGCTTTTAAAAAGCGGTCAAAAGAGATCGGCTTTACCAGGTAATCCAATGCATTTAGCTCAAAGCCATCTAAGGCATATTGCGGAAATGCGGTGGTAAAGATCACGGGAACCGGCTTTTGCAGGCTTTTCATAAATTCCAGCCCGGTGATCTTCGGCATTTGGATATCGAGAAACAACAACTGTACATCTTTTGTACTGATCGCCTCGGTAGCTTTTAATGCATTATCATACTCTCCCACTAACTGAAGAAAATCAACATCAGAGATGTACTCTCTTAATCCTTTTCTTGCCAGGGGCTCATCATCTATAATGACACAGTTGATCATTTTACGAGGATTAAAATACCCCCAAGCAATAACAATGCTGAAGCAATCAGCAACCTGGCAATTGTTTGGTGCTTACCTTTCTTCCTGAGAAATATTGCTGTTATCATGGTTTTAAATTTTTAGTTTCAAGCTTATTTTAAAAGTATTGGATTTGTCATCAATGCTTAACTGGTGAGTACCGGGGTACAGCAGTTCCAATCTTCTCTTTACATTGTTCATCCCAATACCACCATGCTGCTCGGTGGTATACACCCCTTTTTCACGGGAATTCTCAACTGCAAATTCAAAATATCCATTATTCCTCGACATGTCAAGCTTTACAAAATTATTTCCGTCTGCTTTATGCGAAATATGCTTAAACGCATTCTCTACAAAAGGTATTAGCAACAAAGGCTCGATTGAAAAATTCTTCACATCGGGAGAACACATGAATTGAACCTTATAGTTCTCATCTTTTCGCAGCTGTTGCAGATGGACATAATCCTGTAAATAATCTATTTCTTTTTCTATCGGGATCTTCTCTCCATCCGCTTCGTAAAGCTGGTAACGAAGCATATCTGAGAATTTATGCAACGCTTGTCGTGCATCGGGATTATTCTTGTCGATCAGAAAATAAACTGAGTTCAATGAATTAAACAGGAAATGGGGATTGATCTGTGATTTTAGAAAGTTTAGTTCCGCTTCAGCTTTTTCTTTTGCCAGGTCAGCGATCTTTTTTTGCAAGCGAAGCTGATCAAACATAAACTTGATTGCGGCGCCGGCGATCACCAGGAAAAAATGGGGTATTACATTATCATAGATCCTTGCCTTCAGGTTTTGCTGCAAAGAAAACGATGCCGGATCATTCGCTACCTGGCCGATTATATACATTTTGGTAAAGCTGCTTGTGAGTACCATAGCAATAAAGGTTATCACAAACAAAACATATCGCTTTTTGTATAACAAAAAGGGGATCAGGATATAGTTGGTGACGTATACCATCAACGCCAGGTCAACTACTTTGATCAACGTGATCTTAAAAGCGAGGGTCGAGCTTGCATAGCCTTCATAACGAAGCAGGAACCATATCCCAAACACCAGCAACCAAAAAAGAAGATGATGCAATTTGTATTTTATGAAAAAACCTGCGTTTTGCATATCACAAAAATAAAATTACGATTTCCCGGCCGCAATGACGATTACATCATTTGCACTATACGCGTGACGAATAGTAATCATGCAGTTCATCAAGTACGGCTTACGGGATATGTAAATGATTTTACAGGCTTGAATTCCCAGTCGAAATTTGTGTAAAATCGAATTTTTATGAAAGCGATAATTGTGTTAGCAACCATCTTTATTTCAATTACGGGTTGCACGCAAAGTGCCACAAAAAAGCCGGTACAAAATAATCGGGTTGTCGGCGGCCCTTGTGAGGGTTGTGAAGCCATTCATGAGTCACCCGTGCCATTTGACTCATTAAAGAATATGAGTTGGCTCCCCGACTGGAACCACCACGGAAAAAAGCTTGCGATTAGTGGAATCGTTTATAGTGCCGATGGTAAACCGGCCCCCAATGTTGTCATTTATGTGTACCATACAGATCAAACCGGGGTTTACCCGACCGAAGGGGATGAAAAAGGATGGGGCAAACGACACGGTTATATCCGAGGCTGGATGAAAACGAACGCAACGGGCGAGTATACATTTTTTACATTACGACCTGCCGCATACCCCGGGCGGCAAGCCCCGGAACATATTCATGTTACCCTGAAAGAACCGGATAAAAATGAATACTGGATTGACGAATATGTTTTTGACGACGATCCACTGCTTACCGGAAAGGAAAGAAAGAATTGCCGGGATCGCGGAGGTAGTGGAATCATAAAAGTAAGAGATGCGAAAGGAATGTTAAAGGCTGAAAGAAATATATATCTCGGGAAAAACATTCCTGACTATCCTAAACAATAAAGTATAGCCATGAGGAAATTACTAGTGGTATGTTGCCTGATACTTGCGTGCACCGCTTCAACAGCTCACCCGGCTATTGGCATTGTAAAAGATAGCAGGGGGAACATTTTCTATACTGATCTGAGGCAGGTATGGAAGATAACGCCCGGTGGCAGCAAAACAATGGCTGTAAGAGGAGTACACACGCATGAATTGTACATTGATGAACAAGACAATTTGTTTGGCGAGCATCTTTGGTACAATGGTGAAACAAAAGATACCTGGGGTCATTACGTTTGGTGTTTAAAAAGTAACGGCGTGCTGGTGAAAGAAATTGAACCAACAGAGGGTTTTTTAACAAATTACAGTTTTGTAAGAGACTCAGCAGGCAATATGTATTGGGTGGAAAGATTTACTACCTCGAGAATTATGAAGAAGGATAAGACTGGTGGCGTGACAAAACTTATCGAACACAAATTTGGTTTTATAGGATGGTTGTTTGCTACTAAAAACGGAACCCTGTATTTTACAGAAAGCAATAAACTTCGCAGGTTATCGCCAAATGGCAAACTCGAAACAGTTGTAGAAAACATCGGAAGCCGTTCAACTGATTTTATGATAATGGGTCGCAACTATGAAAGTTATGGGATCTGGGCCGATGATGCGGACAATGTTTACGTGGCGATGCTTCATGCAAAAAAAGTTATCCGTATATCCCGTGATGGCAAGCCGGAAACTATTTTTCGTTCAAACTCCTCATGGATGATTACAAGCGGATTGATTGACCAGGTCGGTAATCTGTGGGTTCTGGAAAATTCTCCTACAAACGAAGTAAGGATTAGAAAAATAGAAAGGCAGAATTTGGCTACCAATGATGCCGGAAGCAGCATGATGTCAAAGACTCACCTCACCATTACTATCATTACCATGCTTGCCGTAGTGATCTTATATATTATTACAGGTGTGATCCTGAACAAGAGAGGAAACAAAACAATTCAATTTTCATTTTAGCTGGAGTTATGTCTTATGTTTTATCTTTTTTGCTTTCCTGGTTATCCGGCTGTTTGGTTATTCTTATTTCGGCGTTTTTTGCATACGATCATTTCTCCCTGATTGACATCACAATATTTGCAATTTTTACGTTCCTCGGTTTTCTTATTTTGTTTTTATTGATCTATATCCTTTTATTAAGTATCGCTGTTAAAAAAATCTCCGCGAAGCCATTTCTTTCTTATCCCATGCTATTTGCTGTGCCCGCAAACTTGCCCGCGTATTTTCTTATCTGGGGAAACACGCCGAGACTCTATGGCCAGGCTGAAGCAACACTTTTTACACTAGGCTTTACAACCATGGGTCTTATATTTGGAACATGGTGGGCATGGAGGAATAAAACACAAGGGAAAATGCTTACCGTACAACGGTTAAGAGAGAACGCGAAGAAGAGTTAAGTCCCCTGATTGCGGTCGCCAAAAATTAGACTCCCGATTCTTACCATATTGCTTCCTTCTTCAATGGCGACCTTGAAATCGCCGCTCATGCCCATGGAGAGTATTTGAAATTTGATCCTGAAAGCTACGGGGATTGAGTTTTGAAGTTGATCGTACAAATTTCTTAATCGTCTGAATTCAGCCCTTACCGTATCCATATTTTCGGTAAGCGATGCCATTCCCATTAATCCGAGTAAGTTAACATGCTTCATTGGGTGAGAAACAAGATTGATCACCAGCTCATTAAGCTCGTTTTCATCTAAACCAAATTTTGTTTCTTCCCTGGCTATATGAACCTGGACCAAACAATTTATGGTCCTGTTCGATCTCTCTCCATTCTTATTGATCTCTTTGAGCAGTTTAAAACTATCTACGCCATGTATTAAATGCACAAACGGAGCAATAAATTTTACTTTGTTGGACTGCAGGTGCCCAATGAAATGCCAGCGTATATCTTTTGGCAGCTGCTCCTGTTTGCTGACCAGCTCCTGCACATAATTCTCTCCAAAATCCCGATGGCCCAGCGTATACAACTCCAATATATCTTCAACAGGTTTTGTTTTTGAAACTGCCACAAGCGTTACATCGTCGCCAAGCTCTGCCGCTATACTTTTATACGATTCTTTGTTAATTGACATGTATGGAGATCTGCGAAATGGTTTAACAATCTTTTGATACCTGCATTTTAATACACACAGTAATTTGCTTTCGGAGCTCAAAAATATAAAGCAGCCGATAATCTTTAAAAAAACTTATATGAACACGGGGAAGGTTCTTGCTGCTGTGGTAGTAGTTTTGTCATCCTGCAAAACTGCGGCTTACTATGATTCTCCCAATGATCTCAATCATATCAGTGGAACTCTCTATTTAACTAATGGGGAAAGAATAGACGGAAAACTCTCCATTAACGAATCATCCGGTGGCCCGGTAAAACTGTATGTTGACGGCGAGAAGAAACCGCAACGATACCGGTTCCCAGAGATTGAGGGCTATTCAATACGGAACGAATTCTATGAATTCAAAGAAATATTGGATGGGGTGGCGTTCAACAGGGCTTATCGTTTTCGTTTCATGAAAAGGTTAACACCAGATCATTCAAAGATCCATCTGTACGAATACCTCGATAGACAAACGTACTCCCGTGATGGCCACAGGCGGAGCCCTACCATTACATCAGTTGATAAAGAATATTATATTCAATTGCCTGCAGAAAAAGAGGATGGGGTATGGAACATCAATTTAACCAGGTTCACTCCCAACTTTGATGAGAAGATGAGCAAAATAGTCAGAGATTGCCCTGCTTTATCCCGAAAGATTGCTAATAAAGAAAAAGGTTACTTCTATTCACAAATGGGTGGCAGCGAAGAAGCCAGAGTTGACATGCTCTGGAATATCATCAGGGAATATAATCAATGCCGGTAGGCACCTTACCTAAGAATGCTCCTGCTGATAACAATGCGTTGTACTTCACTAGTTCCTTCATATATCTGTGTGATCTTGGCATCACGCATTAATCTTTCTACATGGTATTCTTTTACAAACCCATATCCTCCGTGGATTTGGACGGCTTCAACGGTAGTCCACATCGCCGTTTCTGAGGCATATACTTTTGCCATTGAGGAGCTCATTGTATAATCCACGTTGATATCTTTTTCCCACGCAGCTTTCAGACAAAGCAAACGGGCAGCATCAATGCGGGTTGCCATGTCTGCCAGCTTAAATGCAATTGCCTGGTGATTCATGATCTCGGTACCAAACGCTTTTCTTGTTTTGGAATAGGCCTTTGCCAGCTCATAGGCGCCGCTTGCAATACCCAGTGCCTGTGATGCAATACCGATCCTTCCTCCTGCGAGGGTTCTCATTGCGAATTTGAAACCAAAACCATGGTCTCCTATTCGATTGGCTTTGGGAACCTTCACATCATTGAACATTACTGTATGTGTATCGCTGCTCCGAATCCCTAATTTATTTTCTTTGGCAGCAACCACAACTCCCGGCCAATCCCTTTCAACGATCAGTGTATTGATACCACGACTGGCTTTGGAAGGATCGGTTTGGGCCATTACCAAATAAACGGAGGCCGTGCCTCCATTGGTGATCCAGTTCTTTGTACCATTTAATAAATAATAATCTCCCTTATCTTCTGCCGTTGTTCTTTGTGACGTGGCATCGCTGCCTGCTTCTGGTTCACTTAGCATAAACGCACCGATATATAATTGCCCGTCCTTCTTTCCCTGGGCCAGCGGGGTCAGGTATTTTTGTTTATGCTCTTCTGTACCGTAAGCTTCAAGACCGAAACAAACCAAACTATTATTTACGCTCATGATAACGCTTGTACTTGCATCCCATTTGCTTATTTCCTCCATGGCCAAAACGTAGCTGACCGTATCCATACCGGCGCCGCCATACTTAGGGTCCACCATCATCCCCAAAAACCCAAGATCAGCAAGCTTCATGACCTGCTCTTTGGGAAAGATCTGTTTTTCGTCCCTTTCAATCACTCCCGGTTTGCATTCATTTTCGGCAAAATCTCTTGCCGCCTTTTGGATCATCAATTGTTCTTCTGTTAACTGGAAATGCATGAAAATTCAATTTTTGGTCGCAAAGATAAGGTGAAACCAATGCGAAAAAAGAAACGTTCGTATGGAAACTAAATCTCAGAAAATAAACGGAAGAGCCTTGGCAACCCCTCTTCCCATTTGTCGTAAGAAGCTAACATGTGATGCGATAGCATAGCGCGTCTTTGAATATTCAATATATCCAATGCCATATTCCTGGCATACCTGCTTTACTATTTTGCTGATCGCCGGGTAATGTATATGCGATATTTTGGGAAACAAATGATGTTCGATCTGGAAATTCAAACCACCCACAAGCCAGGTAACTACTTTGTTTTTTGTTGCAAAATTCGCAGTTGTTTTTACCTGGTGAATGGCCCATTCCTCCTCGATCTTGCCTGTCTCAGCATCGGGCACAACAAAAGAAGTATGTTGCACCGTATGCGCCAGCTGGAAAACGATACTTAAAACAAAACCGGCGAAGGTTGTAAATACCAAAAAACCAACAAGCCAGTTCATAAAACCGAGCATAAATACGGGAATACCCATAAAAATAAACAGGTGAAATAATTTGAATCCCCAGAAAACAAGATGATCAGAAAAATGCATCTTTTTTAATGGTATGTTGCCGATTCGCCCTTTAAAATACTTCATGTAATCGGTGACAAACATCCAACTGAGGTAAAGAATGCAATAAAAGAACCAGAAATACCAGTGCTGGTATTTATGTATCCAGTACTTTTTTTGAGTCTCACTCATCCGCATCCATGGCTGAATTTCAATATCATCATCAACACCCTCCACATTTGTGTAAGAATGATGAATAATATTATGCTTCATATTCCACATAAAACTGCTGCCACCAAGCACATTCAAAGAAAATGCAGCTATTGAATTCAACCATTTATACTTGCTAAAACTTCCGTGAGCGCCATCATGCATTACATTAAAGCCGATAGCGGCGACAACCCCTCCCAACAGTATACATTCCAGCAGGGCCCACACGATTGGCGGTGTAAAAAAGACAAGATGAACATACACGAGGATAAAAGCCGCAACGAGAATCATGGCTTTTATGTAAAGCTGATAATTACCTGTCGGTGACTTTCTAACTTCGTCAAAATAATTACTAACCCTGCTCTTGAGTTCAGTATAAAAGGAATGCGAAATGCTATGAAACTTAGGGGATGCCATAATTAAAAATGTCTCTTGGAGACCGCAAAGGTATGCTTATTTATCGTAGATATGGCCCGAATTGCGGGCAAGTTATACACGGTAGAACGAATTAACTTATCAGGTTTCAATGCTAATGAAAGAATCAAGGTCTTTTATGCCCAGACTTTTTTCAGAGTTGAAGCCTTCACCGTACCCGACCCCAATTTTCTTGCCAATGACCCGCGCCCTTGCAATTACACTCTCTAAAAATGCTGCGGTGGAAATATAAGTTTGTGGTCCGTCATCCTCATTATCCGGGTTGTAGAATTGGGTAGTGTATGCTTTGATGGCCTCCATCCGTTGTTCAAACACATCTGTAATGTCTATGATGAAATCCGGTTCGCGATACCGGTCCTGGATATAGTGAAAGACATATTTTGGTCGCCAGGGTTCCTGGCTATTCCCATTTTCATCGTTCGTTTCTACCTTTCTTAAACCTGAAAGAAAACAACTATCAGTCGTTAACTTCGCTGCGCGACCATGATCAGGATGCCGATCATTTAATGAATTGCTGATAACAAATTCAGGCTGGTATTTCCGTAACGCAATAATTAATTTTCGCTGATGTTCTTCATCATTCTTAAAAAACCCATCACGCATTTTTAAATTCTCCCTTAGATGCACTCCCATGATCTTTGCCGCCTTTTCCGCTTCCTGGTATCTCGTATCAACCGTACCTCGTGAACCCAACTCGCCTTCTGTAAGATCAATCACTCCCACCTTTTTTCCTTTCCTGATCTCATTGATAATAGTCCCGGAACAACCAAGTTCCACATCATCAGGATGAACGCCAATTGCAAGAATGTCGAGCTTCATGAAGGTTTATAGTTTACAAGTTTATCGTGTGGACAAACCATGAATTGACGGTAAAAATATATAAAGGAAAACAAACGATAAACGAAAAACCGAAAACGATAAATTACCGGACTCCCGGTTTAAAAGGATTATTATACCAGCTTCCATCAATCTCCTTAACGATAT
>DASTIZ010000374.1:0-3169 GCA_035717045.1 Chitinophagaceae bacterium | reverse complement strand
AAACCAGAAAAGTTAAAGCAGGATTTTCAATTCAAATATGATGCACCATTCAAAGAATACTTTTTTGATGTAGAACCCGGCGTAAGAATAAACGGACTTCACTTTTATCGCGAGAATCCAAAAGGTTTGATACTTTATTTTCATGGCAATACAAGAAGCATAAAAGGCTGGGCCAAATATGCGCGTGATTTTTATCGATACGATTATGACGTGCTGCTTGTAGACTATCGTGGCTTTGGCAAAAGCACCGGCAAGCGAAGCGAAAAAGAAATGCTCGATGATATGCAGTTTATTTATGACAAATTAAAGGAGCAGTACAGAGAAGATCATCTTATCATTTATGGCAGGAGCATGGGAAGTGGTTTTGCCAGCAAACTGGCGGCCGATAACCATCCACGCTATCTGATCCTTGATGCACCTTATTACAGTTTTGTCAAAGTTGTAGAAAGGTTCCTGCCCATCCTGCCGATTCGCTTTGTCCTGCGATTTCACTTGCGTACTGATAAATGGATCAAACAGGTAAATTGCCATACTTATATTATTCATGGAACCAAAGACCTCCTGATACCCATTTCGCATAGTGAACGGTTACAAAAATTAAACCCGAACATGATCACGCTGATCCGGATACACGGCGGGCATCATAACGATCTTCCCTCCTTTGATGAATACCACAATTTCGTAAGAGATATCCTTAAGTATTGATGTCTGAGAACCGAGGTCCGAAGTCTGAAGTCTACGGTCTGACTTCCGACTTCCGACTTCCCACCTCCGTCTTCATACGTCCTGCCTCTGTTAACAAATTTCTAATTAACAGGTTTTAGATTTCAATGGTTTATAGTTTGAACGTCTTACTGTAAATGGAGGATATATGAGAAAAATCTACCCGTTATTTGTTCTTAGTGCTGTTTTATTCATCGCAGGATGTAAGTCCGCTTCTAAACTTTATGAAAAAGGAAATTATGATGAAGCCGTCCACCTGGCTGTAAAAAAACTGCAAAAAAAACCTGACAATGAAATGCGTTCGTTGCTGCAAAGTGCCTATCACTATGCAGTAAACGACCATGAGAACCGCATTCGCCAGCTCAGTGACAATTCCAATGAATTAAAATGGGAATGGATCTACAATGAGTATGCGTCATTGCAAAGATTATATGAAGCCATTCATCGCTCACCGGAAGCCCTGTCGATCGTAAAGCCGGTTGACTACGCGTCGTATTTGAATACCTACGCAGATAAGGCCGCAGATGTAAGATTTGATCGTGGGATGGCATGGATGGATAAAGGAGATAAGCTAAGCTTCAGGAATGCCTACCATGAATTCAATGCGGCGCTGCAATACCGGCCTGGCGATCTCGCGATCACAGACAGGAGAAACGAGGCCTATGAAATGGCCGTGATCAATGTGGTAGTGATGCCAATGGATAACTATCGTCATCGCTTCAGTTCATATAACGATCACGAATTAAGAAATCTCGAAAATGATCTGTTGAATCAATTAAAGTATAACACAGGAAATCATTTTGTAAGGTTCTACAGCCCATGGGAGGTCAGTAGCAGGAATATCCAGGCCGATCAATACCTTGATTTCCGGTTCAGTAATTTTGATTTGGGAAGAACACGAGATGAAAAATATACAAGAGAGGTATCAAAAGAAGTTCTCGTAAAGGAAACAGTTTATCGTCCTGATTCCGTGGTAAAAGAATATAAAAAGGTGTTTGCAAAAATTACCACCACAAAAAGAACAATGATCTCAGAAGGAAATCTGCAGGTAAACGTTCGCGATTTCAATGGCCGTTGGTTGTGGAGTGACAATATTCGCAGCCACCATAATTGGTTTACTGAGTTTTCAACTTTTACCGGTGATGAAAGAGCGTTGAGTGAGGCTGACAAACAGTTGGTGGATCGTCAACAGCAATATCCACCGCACGATAACGAAATTGTCCGCTGCATCATGAACGAGATAAATAGTCAAATGATCGGCAGGGTAAGGAATTATTTCAGTCATTTATAGGGTCTCGTTATAGGTTCAATTTGACGCCCACGGTTTAAACCGTGGGCTTGGTTTAAACCGCGGGCTTGATTTATCGCAGACCCTCGGTTATTTTCATTTTTGTTTTCATCTTTGCCGGAATGGAGGTCACTTATAAAAAGGTTTGGAAATGGTTTAGGATCTTTGCCATTATTTATATTCTTGGTGGTGTAGTTCTCTACTTTTTGCAGGATCATATTCTTTTTCACCCCGTAACACTGAAGCGGGAGCATAGTTATAATTTCCCGGAAAAACATAAAGACATTAACATACCGATCAATGAAAATTCAAATTTAAATATCGTGCAGTTTTTTTCGACCGATACGGTGACCAGGGGCGTTGTTCTTTATTTTCATGGAAATAAGAAAAATATCTCGTGGTATGCAAAGTATCCGCCCTATTTTACAAGACATGGTTACGAGGTTTGGATGATTGATTACCCTGGTTTTGGAAAGAGTACGGGTATATTCACAGAAAGGAATTTATATACCTGGGCAGACTACCTGTACAATTTTGCCAATAAACGATTTAGCAGTGATAGTATCATCATCTATGGAAAAAGCATGGGGACAGGGATTGCGGCGCACCTTGCTTCGATCCAACCCTGCAGAAGATTGATCCTTGAAACTCCTTATTATGATTTTCCATCTTTGATCAAACAATATTTTCCCTTTTATCCTGTCGATTGGATGTTGCACTATAAAATACCTACTTACCAGTACATCCAAAATGTTATTGCGCCAGTCACAATTTTTCATGGCACCGAAGACGGAGTGATACGATACCGCAATGGAGGACGATTGAAAAAATTCTTAAAACCCGGGGACGAGTTTGTGACAATACGTGAGGGAGAGCACAATGACCTTTTCAAGTTTAAGCAAACAATAGAAAAGTTAGACTCTTTACTAGGCCGATAAAACAACTATTGATCTCTCTCAAGCAGGAAAAAAAATTACCAGTATGATCAATTGGTCGCATTAATTATTCATCTAAAAGCACTTTGTTCTTCCCCACCTTCAATTTGTAACCTATCCCGATCTTTAACGCATAGTTTCTCTCATTGTGACTCACCGGAAAGTCGAAACAAACCGGGTAATCAAAATCTGCAACCGCATCGCGAATGATCTCATGCACTGT
>DASTIZ010000373.1:0-5090 GCA_035717045.1 Chitinophagaceae bacterium | reverse complement strand
GCCATCGGCCGGGGCTGGCGAGGCGGCCATCATTGGCATTGCACCGGCTATCCGCAATGCAATCCTGGATGCAACGGGTAAAAGCTTAAATACATTACCGATGTTGCCGAATGGGTTGCTGGCATAGACTTCCAAACCGTTTCGAGCAGAAGAAATCTGCATTGATTAAAAAAGCGACATGTTTAACTTTAGCTTCAACGTGATACTACTTATTAATTTAACGGCGAATAATGTTGATCATTACTGAAAACATAAGATGGAAAATCTGGATGAAAAAATGTTAATGGCGGCTCTCGATGGAGATCTATTGAGTGTAGAAGATTTGATTAAACAAGGCGCCAATATAAACTACACCGATGCTGCGGGGTATCGTGCAATATTTGCCGCAGCCTGGGAAGGCAATACAAAAGCACTGGATCTATTTCACAAGCTGGGAGCAATAATATCTTTTGACGAGGGCAACCTCCTTTGTAATGCTGCGTTCAATGGCAAAGTGGATTCAGTAAAATGGTTATTAGAGAATGGTGAGGACGCTAATTTCGCTTTTACCGATACAGGAGAAAATGCCTTGCACTATACCATTTGTAAGACAAGCGAAATGGACGACAGGGTTGAAATTGTAAAGCTTTTAATTGACGCAGGTATTGACGTGAACAAAAAAACAGTAGCGGGTAGCCCTACGCTTTGTTTTATGCGTGACGCGTGGCTCAAAGGAGAAACGCCATTACATCGGGCGGCGGCGTTTGGAAATACAACTATTATAAAAATGTTATTGGATGCAGGCGCCGACCCTTCTATGAAAGATGCAAACGGTGATACTCCCCTTTCATGGGGAAGCTGGTACGTAAGAGACGATGATGTATTACGCTTGCTAATTTATAAAGGGGTACCCGGCATTCGTTAATCTTCACAAATGAGCCACTTTTAGATCGTTGTCGGTGCTGAAAACCCAGAATAGGATACTTACAGCCATGACAAACTATAATAAACCTGGTGCTTTGTATGAACGAATGAATTTACTATTTGACAACTGTTGACACTTTACATAAACTCCCCGATATCCTGCATGATCCTCGTGGCGATATGATTTGCCTTAGTTTCAAAATCACTTTCCGCATAAATCCGGATGATAGGCTCAGTATTTGAAGTGCGGAGATGCACCCAGTCATTATCAAACTCTATTTTTAATCCATCATCGGTATTGATCGGGTGTCTTTTATATTTCTTTTTTATTTTTTCAAAGATCGCTTTTACGTCAATGCTGTTATTCAGCTCCACCTTATTCTTTGAGATAAAATAATCCGGGTATAAACTACGCAATGATTTTGCCCCTAACATGTGATTGGCGAGGTGACTTAAAAACAAACCGATACCGATCAATGCATCACGGCCATAATGGAAATCCGGGACAATTATGCCGCCATTTCCTTCACCACCGATCACAGCATTAACTTCTTTCATCTTTTTTACCACGTTCACCTCTCCTACTGCTGATGGAAAATATTCGCCTTCATGTTTAAGCGTGATGTCCTTTAAAGCACGGGTGCTGCTCATATTGCTCACCGTATTTCCTTTTCGTTTACTTAGCACATAATCGGCGATCGCGACAAGCGTATATTCTTCACCAAATAAAGAACCATCTTCACATACAAAACATAAACGATCGACATCTGGATCAACAGCAATTCCCAAGTGAGCATTGTGTTTGACCACCTCGCGACTTAGTTCAGACAGGTGCTGGGGTAACGGCTCGGGGTTATGGGCAAATTTTCCGTTCACTTCTTCATTCATTATGGTAACCTGTTCCACACCCAATGCTCTTAATAACGCAGGGACAAACATTGCACCGGTTGAATTGATGCCATCGACCACGACCCTGAATTGCTGGCTGGCGATAGCCCCCTTATTTACCAGGGGGTATTTTACAATTGCCTCAATATGCTTTTGAAAATAAGTATCATCGCTGGTTATCGATCCCAGGTGATCGACAGTGCTGAAAACAAAATCGTCTTTTGCTGCTTTCTCCAGGATCCTTGCCCCGATCTCTGCTGAGATGAATTCACCATCGCTGTTCAACAGCTTTAATGCATTCCATTCTTTTGGGTTATGGCTTGCCGTGATAATAATTCCACCATCTGCTTTCTCCTCTTTCACGGCAAGTTCAACGGTAGGAGTTGTCGAGAGACCAAGATCGATCACATCAATTCCCATCGCTGTCAGTGTACTGGCCACCAGATCACGCACCATTGGCCCGCTGATGCGACCATCACGACCAATGACGATCTTTGCGTTGCGAGACCCGGTTGGAGGCCGGGGCGAAGCAACCTCCGTCTTATTATTGTTTGACACAATACTTCCAAACGCTGCGGTAAATTTTACAATATCAACAGGAGTTAAATTGTTACCGGTATCGCCACCGATCGTACCTCTTATACCCGAAATGCTTTTAATAAGTGTCACGCAATGACTTTTGTTTTAATGGACAGCCTGCAGAATTTCACAGGGATGCAAAAATAAGCTTTTAGTCGCCATCAGGATTATCGCTCCATCATTTACTTTTGTTATATGTCTGAACGGCCATGGTATAAAGACTGGTTTAGCTCTCCCTTCTATCACAAATTGTACTTTGAACGCGACGAGACCGAAGCTGAAGGATTTATTTTAAGGCTAATCGATCATCTCAAGCCGGCCCGCGGTAGTTTTATGCTCGATGTTGCCTGTGGTCGTGGGCGGCATAGTCGCATACTTGCCCAAAAAGGATTTTTTGTAACGGGCATCGACATTTCCTTTGAAAGTATAGCTTTTGCAAAAAAATCCGTCCGCAAGGACTCCTCCGGAGAGAGCGGCAACCTGGAATTTTATCAGCACGACATGCGTTTACCGTTCCGGGTAAATTATTTTCACTATGCATTTAACTTTTTTACCAGTTTTGGATATTTCAGAACAAGAAGAGAGCATGACGATGCGATAAGAACGATCGCAAAAGGGTTAAAGCCTGAAGGGATCTTCGTCATCGATTATCTCAATGTTCATTTTGCCGAAGACAAAATGGTAGCCAATGAAATGAAGAAGATCAACGGAACTACCTACAAGATTCACCGTTGGCACGATGAAACACATTTTTATAAAACAATAACCATCGACGATCCACAGATTCTTCAGCCGGTTTCATTTACCGAAAAGGTTTCAAAATTCTCCTTTGGCGATTTTAACGATATGCTCAGCTTCCAGGGCTTGCAGGTACAGGAAGTTTTTGGTGATTACCAATTGGGCAGCTATGATGTGAGAACAAAGCCAAGAATGATCATCGTGGCGAGGAAAAATGCCAAAACACAAAAGACCAGGTCCAAATAATCCCGATAGCTCCCAGGATCAAACTAAAAGTCAGAACTAGTGTACCCAAATGATTCCGACTTCCGACTGCCGACTGCCGACTTCCGACTGCCGACTTCCGACTGCCGACTGTGATTGCCGATTGCCGACTGCCGACTGCCGACTGCTCACTGCCCCTTATTATTCATCAGCATCCACTTACCGGTTTCGTAGATCGCTGATGTTACATCGGTGAGTTTTCTTTTTATAGAATCTTGTTGAGCAGGGGTGTAAGGCAAATATTCGCCGGTCACCGGATATAATTGTTCTTCGCTGAAATTAATGTTCTTGGTAAAATAGTAAGTGTCAGTAACAATACCGATACGGCCTTCATCATGGTAAATGATGAAAGCATAGTTGTTCTGCCTGGTGGGATTTAAAAGATCTCTTCCTAATGTCGTATTCAGATAAGGTTGCTGCACCATTCCGGCAATAGTTGGCAGCACATCGATCTGCGAAACAACCTCAGCTCTGCGTTGTGGTGACAACAAATAGGGCGCATAAAATAACAGGGGCACGTGCTCATCACTCAATCGCTGCTCCGTCCAGGCAGAAGGATACATGGCCGTTGCATTTCCTGAAACACCATGATCGCCTACAAAAACAAAAATGGTATTGTGGAAATAGCTTTCATCCTTTGCTGACTCCATGAATTTTTCAAAACAATAATCCGAATAGCGGAAACTATTGAACTCATTTACCGATTCAAACCCGTATTTTCTTAGTGTATCTCTTGGTAAAACGATCTTGTTAAAATCCTTATCTTCCTGCGGGATCATAAACGGACGATGGTTATCTGCCGTCTGGATGATCGCAAAAAAAGGTTTTTGTTGTTTTCTAAAAACATCATTTGCCTCCAGGAAAAGGTTCTTATCACTGATCCCCCACACATTCATTTTTGGGGATTTAAAAGTACCTTCTGTATACATTTGAAGACCCTTGATATTTTTCAGCAACCCATGGAAGTTATTGAACTCGGGGCTACCTCCAAGGAAATACATCTTGTCATAGCCCTCAAAGTTATTGATGATGGTATGCTGGTTCAGCGCTGCCTTATTCCGGGTAGAAAATTTTGAAAGCTGCACATCGGGAATACCAGTGAGCAATGCAAACAACCCTCTTGCCGTGGAAAAATGAGGCGAGAAACATTTCTCGAAGAAGATCCCGCTATCAACCATCTTATTGAAATATGGGGTTGTGTTCAGCGGGTTGCCACTCATGCTGCTCTTATACATACTGAACGACTCACACATCACGAGCACAATATTTGGTTGGCTTTCAAATCCCTTTCTTTCAGGGAAAACTTCACGACGATAGGAAAAGCGTGCTTTATCCGGCAAATTCATCCACTCAGCAACTATGGGGTAATTTTCTCTTGCTTTGGCTTCGTTGAATTGTGGTAAGCGAAACTTTAAGGTAGTAAAAAAATTCTGAAGAGGATTTAATGAAAGATAACTCTTGAAATTATCGTTCAGCTCAAAAGCTTTTTCCCATTTAAGCGATGAGGTATTAAAACTACCGTAAACAAAGATCATCAGTGACAATCCAGTGATAAGAAACCATTTCCTTTTGTATGGTATCCCGTGGCCATCTGTCCTTGCCAGCACTGTCCAATGCATACGACGGAACAGCCAGCGGAAAAACAGAACAGCAACCATCAATCCCATCAGCATCCAGAAGATAGGATACGACTGCCATAACATTCTCATTGAAATGGC
>DASTIZ010000372.1:0-6349 GCA_035717045.1 Chitinophagaceae bacterium | reverse complement strand
CAGATACGATCAATTTTGCCGTTTCGGGATCGTCAGCAGCAAAAGGAGAGACTTTGCTGGATACGGTAAGGAATATCTTGTCGATGAAAGTGGATATGGTAGTGATGCGTCACAGCGCCAGCGGTGCTCCCCATTTCCTGGCCCGGCATGTTCCTGCTGCTATCATCAATGCGGGTGATGGCGTAAACGAACACCCGACACAGGGTTTGCTGGACGCCTTGTCAATGAAAGACAAATTTGGAAAGTTAGACGGCTTGAAAGTTGCGATTGTCGGCGATATCATGCATAGTCGTGTTGCCATGAGTAATATTTATCTTTTGAATAAAATGGGAGCGAAGATCACTGTGTGCGGCCCACCGACACTTATTCCAAAATATATTCGCGAATCATTTGGCGTGGAGGTAAATTATAATTTAAAGGAAACGCTGGAATGGTGTGATGTGGCTAATGTTTTAAGGATCCAGCTGGAACGGCAAAACCAGGTTTTATTTTCGTCATTACGTGAATACAATATTGCTTACGGCGTAAAGCGACACATATTGGATAGCTTACATAAAGATGTGGTGGTAATGCACCCCGGACCCATTAACAGGGGAGTAGAATTGGATAGTGACGTTGCGGATAGCAAGCAATCGATCATTTTGCAGCAGGTGGAGAACGGCGTTGCAGTGAGAATGGCCGTGTTGTATCTTTTGTCAAATAGAGCTAATCAGAATTAATTTTTGATTTTAGATTTTTGATTGCGGGTTGAAGGCAAAAATCTAAAATCTAAAATCCGAAATCTAAAATCTTAATTCGATGCGTATCTGTCTATTTCCCGGCACCTTCGATCCTCTCACACTGGGGCATGTTGATATTATCACAAGGGCGCTGCCCTTGTTTGATAAGATAGTGGTAGGTATTGGTATCAATACATCAAAAGCGCCCATGTTTTCTCCTGAGAAACGGCTTGGCTGGGTGAAGGAAATATTTAAGAACGAATCAAGGGTGGAAGGCGCAGTGTATGAAGGATTAACCGTGAATTTTTGCAAGAAGATCGGGGCCCATTTTATTTTGAGAGGGATTCGTTATGTAAGCGATTTTGAATATGAGAAAACAATTGCTGATGCAAATCGCACGCTCGATAAATCCATTGAAACCATCTTTCTTACGGGCGAGCCAAAATATACATCAGTTGCTTCTACGATCGTAAGGGACATTATTAAAAACGGCGGCGACGCTTCTCATTTTCTGCCTCCGGAAGTTGCCAAAACACTTTAGCATTGATCATGAAAATATGGTTTGATAAAGATATTTCCCTTGAGAAAATAGAACCGTTCGGCAAAAACACGATGAGCGAACACCTGGGCATTGAATGGACAGAAATAGGGAATGATTTTTTAAAGGCAAAAATGCCCGTTGATCATCGTACAAAACAACCGTTTGATCTATTACATGGTGGCGCTTCTTGTGTGCTGGCCGAAACACTGGGTAGTTTTGCTTCTTACCTGGTCCTTGATCCGGCAGAATTTTATTGCGTGGGGATTGAGATCAATGCAAATCACATTCGCAGTGCAAGGAGCGGCTTTGTTCACGGGATTTGTTCCCCGTTGCATGTCGGTTCATCTACTCACGTGTGGGATATACGTATAACGAATGAAGAACGAAAACTCGTTTGTATCAGCCGTCTGACCGTTGCCATAATGAAAAAGAAGACATCAGGCTGAGAAGCCGGCTTTGAGTACCTCGTTGACTGAAGGGAATATGTTCTTCTGATATTTTTCCAGGTCATTTTTACCGACCCACTCCAGCTTGCTTATCTGCTCCGATGCCTGCGGGGTTAATCGCTGATCACCGGTTACTTTCATTCTAAACCAGTTGGTTTCTTTTAAAACAAATCTCGTCCCTTCATGGTAGGTATGGTAAGTTGTAGTAAGCGGCGCAACGATTTCAACGTTTATCAAGCCTGTTTCTTCTTCTGTTTCTCTAATGGCGCATTCTTCAATGGTTTCTTTTTTATCGAGTTTGCCTTTTGGAAGATCCCATTTTCCCCTGCGAAACATCATCAGCACGTCATTATTTTCATTTTGTACAAAGCCGCCGGCGGCTTTTACAATTGTAAACTTTTTAAAGAACTGAGTTTTTAATTCTTCAAGGTCCTTATGAAAAAATACACCGGCATGGACGGAAGCCTTTTGCATTTCATGAATCATGCTTTTTATTGTATGTAAGTTCAGTTCATCGATAAAAACCGCGTCATCATGATGCACATAAGGCTGAAGCGTAGCATCCACATCATCGCATAGGAACAGGGGCTTATCGTCGAAGTAGATTTTGATGTACATATGGTTAAATAGGATTAAAGAAACCAGACACAAGATACAAGGTACAAGCTACAAGGGACAAGCCACAAGATCACACGAACACTTCTAGCGAAGATGCTTGCACCTTGATCCTTGATTCTTGATTCTTGTATCTTGATTCTTGATCTTGATTCTCGCAGCTTGCACCCTGATTCTTGCACCTTGTGCCTTCTGTCATCTCACTTATCTTCGCGACATGACTGATGCAAAGGTGGTTGCCGAAAAACTGCTTCAAGTTAATGCAGTAAGGCTAAACCCCGAAAATCCCTTTACATGGGCCAGCGGGTGGAAGAGTCCGATCTATTGTGACAACCGAAAGGTGCTTTCATTTCCATTTATCCGTGACTATATTAAATCTGAGTTATGTAATGTCGTATTTGAGAAGTTCCCGGAAGCGGAGCTCCTCGCAGGCGTGGCAACGGCTGGAATAGCCTGGGGTGCTATGGTTGCTGATCAATTGAAGTTACCCTATGTATATGTGCGTCCTAAACCCAAAGAACATGGACTTGGCAACCAGATCGAAGGTTTTTATGAGCCGGGACAGAGAGTGGTGGTTATCGAAGACCTCGTTTCTACCGGCAAGAGCAGTCTGCAGGTTGTAAACGTTCTTAAAGAGGCTGGACTTAATATGGAGGGGATGGTTTCGATATTTACCTATGGATTTCCTGTTGCAACTGAATTGTTTTCAGCGGCAGGGCTCAGGTATTACCCGCTTACTGATTATCCTACTTTAATACAGCTTGCAGCCGAAAAGCAGATCGTATCGTCTGATCAACTGGATATCTTATTAAAATGGCAAACTGACCCGGCGGGCTGGAAAGGAATCGGCCCCGTCTAACCGCCTCAAAGGGGGCTTGAGTTCTTAAAAAGTTAAATTCTTATTGAAAAGTTCTATTGAAAAAAGGTGTTGGAGTATTTGAGTATCTTGAAAAAATTTTTGAGATGAAGAAATTATTTCTTGGGTTTCTTGCCGTTGGTGGTACTGTCCTGGTCAGTTCGGCCCAGGTGAAAGCCTCCCAGACCGTGAAGATCAAGACACCGACGATCGGCTGCGAGGACTGCAAGAGCAGGATCGAGCCGTACCTTAAAAGGCATGATGGCGTGACTTACGTGCTGGTGAATTGGCGCCAGAAAAATGTAACTGTAAAATATCTGACCGACCGCATAAATATCGAAGAAATAAAAACAGCGATTGCTAATTGTGGTTACGATGCCGATGATGTTCCGGCTACCGAAGATGCTTATAAACGACTTCCCAAAACCTGCAAAAAGCCCGAGGATGGGGGACCCCAAAAGGCTCCAAATATCCATGCTCCACCTGCAGTAAAAACTCAATAAAATATTTTACTCCCCGCGATCAGCGGGGATTTTTTTTGGTCATTTCTTTCTCAGCCAGAACCGGATCAAAGTAGGTCTCCTTTACTCCCGGCTGTGATATTTTGATTGTCCCGGTCGATTATCTCCAAATGCATTGATGTCTTCCAAATCCGTTAGAAAAAGGGGTCAAAACGAGCACCGTTTCGAGCGCTAATTAATTTGTCATTTCAGAATTTTTGGACATTTAAGAAATGCAAAGATTTGGCACAGCTCATATTGTTGATAAAATGTTAATAACCAAATCACAAATCCATTTACCGGGAATTATAAACTCAAATATTTAGATGTGTATATGATAGGCAGGGCTGTTTTACAGGATTACCGGGAGCAACGCTAATTATAGAACTTATCGATTGAAAATCAAGTATTAATTTGAAGAAATAGAAATTTCGATTTAGTCGGATTTTCCCTTTACTTTTTTTGTTAATATCTGAAATCGGCGGGGAGGATTATCATGATCAGAATTTCATCACTCCCACCCGAAATGCGAAGGGTGCGGGATTAATTTGAAGTGCGTTTCCGTGATTGGTAAAAACACGATTTGTGAGATCGAGCTTTAAAAAGTTTGAAGACCCTGGAACTAATAGAACTTCTAAGTATTATCCCGGTACCACGCCTGTTGAGTATCATTTGAGAACTGATCTTAACCCTTGTCCTGTTACCGGCTTTTTATTAACTTGTAAACCTTTCTGGACCTTTAGGACTATTGGTTAATGAAACTATTTAAGAAACTGCTGACAGGCATTGCCTGCTGCGCCGTACCTGCCTTAATATTCAGCCAGGACTTTTCAAATAAGGGCAAAGAATTTTGGATCGCCTACAGTTACCACGTGGGGATGCAGACCCCCCCGGCACCCACAATGACGCTCTATATCACTTCAGATGTAAACACAAATTATAATGTTGAAATTTTTGGATCAACAACCCTCCAATCCGGAACCATCTCGGCAGGCCAGGTAGTTTCAGTTATCGTACCCACTGCCTACATGCTTACCGCGGGTGGATTATATACCGGTAAGACGATACGGGTGACCACGGACAAAAACTCGGTGGTATATGCATACATCACAAGAAGTGCAGTGAGCGGCGCGACGGTGTGTTTGCCAACACCGGTGCTGGGTAAAGAATATTATTCGTTGAACTTCACCCAGGTCTCAAATGAACCGAATTCGAATTCTTACATCACGGTAGTAGCCGTGGAGGATAACACAACAGTGGAAATCACACCGACTGCCAACACTACAAATGGATGGGCAGCGGGTAGTACGAATTCTATAACGCTTAACAAGGGCCAGATCTTCCAGGTGTTGGGAACAGCGGGGAATACCAGCGGAGTTGATCTCACCGGATCAATCGTAAGGTCCGTTGCATCAGGAAGCAGTGGATGCAAAAGGATTGCTGTTTTCTCAGGCAGCGGTAAAATATCCATTGGATGTAACAATCCGGGTACCTCGGATAACTTATACCAGCAATTATATCCAACCGGTTCATGGGGCTTAAAATATTTGACGGTTCCAAGTTATAACCGGCCTACGAATTTCTACCGGATCATTCGAAAAAATTTATCGACGAATGTATATGTCAATGGAGCCTTAATTCCCTCCGCGTCATTTGTGAATGGAGTATATTATCAGTTCTCAAACTCAAATCCGAATGAGATACACGCCTCGGAGCCAATTTCCGTCGCACAATATTTTACCACACAAGGTTGCTCCGGCAACGGGCAGCCCTATGACCCTGATATGATCGTTCTGAATCCTGTTGAACAAAATATCAGTAATGTAACACTCGTCAGCTCTAACCTGGTGGCAGCGCAACCGCAGCATCACCTTCATGCGATCATGCGTAACGGCGGCACTGGAATTTCATCATTCAAGCTGGATGGTGCACCGGTTTCTGCTGCATCGTGGGTTACGCATCCTGGCGATCCAACCTATTCCTATTTATACCTGCCTAACGTTTCGCAGGGTTATCACACGCTAAGTTCAGATTCCGGTTTTAATGCGCTGGCTTATGGATATGCACAAGCTGAATCCTATGGTTATTCCGCCGGAGCTAATGTTAAAGATCTTTACCAGTTCGTAAGTATTATTAATCAGTATGCAACTGTAAACTTTCCCGCTACCTGTAAAAACACGCCATTTTATTTCAGAATTGTTTTCCCATATCAGCCGACTCAAATACAGTGGGTATTTGGCCCGACCTTAAACGCGATGGGACTATCTGATGTCATCATCTCAAACCCGGTGTCTGATTCAAACTGGGTGGTAAATGGAAGGCAGGTTTATCGATATAGCTTACCCCTGCAATACTCAATTAACACGATTGGAACGTATCCGATAAAAGTCATTGCAAATAATCCAACGGCTGACGGGTGCGGCGGTGTGCAGGAAATAGATTATGATCTCCAGGTATTCAATCCTCCTGCAGCTAATTTCAGTTTTACAACGACGGGTTGTGTTACTTCACCCGTCAACTTCATTGATCAATCCAATACGGGAGGCAGGGCGATCACACAATGGAATTGGAATTTTGGAGATGCAGGCACCTCATCCATACAAAATCCATCACATACATATTCTGCTCCCGGTTCATACACTGCAACTCTTTCTGTTATAACTGATGTTGGA
>DASTIZ010000371.1:0-3348 GCA_035717045.1 Chitinophagaceae bacterium | reverse complement strand
ACCCCGGTAAAACAAAAAGGTGGTAAGCTTGTTTATGCATTTGCCAAAGAACATGACGTAGATCTCTCCCAAATTAAAAGTAACGAGTTTGAAATGGAATGGCCGCCGAAATCCGGGAAGAAACAGATGTTTCCTGAAATTGATAAAGCGGAATGGTTTGATTGTGAAACAGCAAAAGAAAAAATAAATCAAGGGCAAATTAGTTTAGTAGTTGAGCTTGAAAAAAAACTCAAAAGTTCATGATTAAAGATTACAACGTGATTGAATATAGTATGTAAACAGTGAATTGCATAAAATAAAGGCTTCCTTTCAGAAGCCTTTTGTGTACCGGGAAGCAGACTTGAACTGCCGACCTCAGGGTTATGAATCCTGTGCTCTAACCAGCTGAGCTATCCCGGCAAAATGGGCTGCAAAAATATAGAAATATGGCCGAAGGGGAAAATCAATTCAATAAACTGGTTTTACATCAGATATTGAAGTACGTTTAAAATCACATAATGAATTTGGAAAGGGTTTGACGGCGAGATACAGACCGTAGAAGCTTATTTATACAAAGAGTTTTGACAGTAAAGTTGACGCAAAGGTTTATGAAAAATGGTTAAAGACAGGTGCCGGAAGTGAGTTCATAAATTTATTGGCACATCGATAGGGGCTTTATATCCGCCGAGGCGGACGGCAGTTCAACCCGATAGCCATCGGGACTGCTCCCGGGTACAAGAAGCGCCTCGGAATGGAAGCCTTTATTTTATGCAATCACTGTTTACATATTATGCCCGGATCAATTCAATACCCACTATACTAATTATCCGTTTATTTTTGCGATACCCGCAGAATGAATATGGAATGTCTGGCAAGCATTAACCGGTCAATAAAAACGATATGATCTGAAATAAATTTTATGGAAGTACACCATCATTCCCATCCTGCAGACCCTGGTTTACACCGGGGCAAGAAAAGATGGACACATTATTTCTGGGAGTTTTTCATGTTGTTTCTCGCCGTAACCCTTGGATTTATGGTGGAGAACCAGAGAGAGCATTATATTGAACATAAGAGAGCCGGCGTATATGCAAAATCGATGGTGACAAATCTGCAAACAGATACCGCAGAGTTAAAGCAGATCATCTACCGGGGAGAGTTTGCCGTAAAGTTTCTCGATAGTTTTTTGCATCTGGTTACCACGATGGATATGCACCAGATACCCAGTGGTAAACTCTACTGGTATGGCTTATGGGGTGGATATATCCGGGGGTATGAACCAAACGATGCCACTTTTCAGCAAATGAAAAGCTCGGGCTCACTTCGCTATTTCAGCAATTATGAACTCGAACAAAAGATCAGTGAATATGACCAAATGATACGACGTATAAAGGCTTTAAACGAAATTGACCAGCCGATTTTCCTGGAAACACGAAAAGCAAGAGCAAGGATATTTGACTTTAAATACAACAATGAAGCAAACCAGATTGTCCAGTCAGCGGTGTATATTGATTATAATCCTGCAAAGATTGATTCGTTTATCCGCATGAATCCGCCATTGCTTTCGGATGATAAAATATTGTTTAATGAATATGCCGAATTATGCCGTTCAAGAAACCTGAGACAACAGCAACGAAATGCAAAGGATGCCCTTGATCTTGCTGTGGTTATTATCGGGCTTTTAAAAAAAGAATTTCATTTAAAATAAACAAGCGCAGAGCTAAAAGCAGATTCTTTGAACATTTTGCTGAATTCCTGATAGATTTTGTTTTTCAGACATAGTAGCAGGATGTATACCCGGAATGCAGCCTGTGATTATGGTCCTTCACCGGGCGGTGGGTTTTCATAAGGGGGCGGATTTTCAAACGGGTTCTCATCGGGAATGATATCGGGATCTTCGTAGGGTATATTTAATGGTTCTTCCGGATTCACAGGTTTTATTTCTGGGTTGGTTTCCGGCTTGGGTACTTCAGATGGTTTATTGGGTTGTTTTTTTGGCATAGTGTTTCTTACATGACATTAAACTCCAAAAGGATAAGTTTCCGGTATTTGATGTCCGTCCGGTTTTATATGCAATGGATACAATGCTTTTGTTTCATCGATGTGTATGAATGCATCATATCGTAATGGTAAAATAGTTGGCACATAGTTTCCATATTGCTCATACATGGGATGATAAACTACACCCACCGCACGATGACCCATATGATTTTCCATAAACACGTCATTGTTCATAATGTCCTCAGTGATCAAGAGCCTGTTTTCTTTGCCAGCCCTGTGAAACAACTGCTCAAGACTCTGTTTTTTTGCTTCCGGTAATTCCATCTTTTTCATTTCGGCGCCCCAGCTTCTGCCGGCCATGACTGTTCCAATATATGATCCGAAGCCAACCAACACAACTCCTTTACTCTGATGGTCCATTCTTACCAATTCTCCAATATTATACATTCCTTCGTCCACCATGTCTGTGGCTCTTGAGTCTCCGACGTGAGTATTGTGTGCCCATACAATTGCCTTTGAATTTATGCCATGAAATTGCAATAAGCGATCAAGCGTATCAGCCATATGTCTGTCCCGAACGTTCCAGCTATGGGGTCCACCTTGTACCATTGCCCTGTAATATTTTTCGGCATTGACCGCAACCAGGGCATTTTGCTCCGTATTAAAGACATTTTCCTGGTCGGAATCATATGTCGGCATTTTTTTTCTTACCTCCTTTAACATATCTACAACCTCATGCTGGCATAACTCAGGCACCAACATAGAAGCCCTTGCATAGGACTGCCCCTCTTCCTTTCTATACGGTTCAAAACATCGGTAAGCTTCCTCCGCAACTTTTAACGCTGCTATATCAGTCTTCTGCAAATATTGCATTATACTTTCCATGCTTTCCCAAAGGCTGTACACATCTAACCCGTAGAAGCCAACCTTTTTATTAAATGCTTTACCTGTGTTGCGTTTTTGCAGCCAGTCTGCAAAAGCAACAATCTCCCAATTTGCCCACATCCAGGTGGGCCATCTTTTAAATGCCTGTAAAACATTGAACGCAGTTTTCTGTGCAGGATTATATCCTTTGATAAACCGGTTTAACCGGTAACAATCCGGCCAATCTCCTTCTACGGCAATAAAATCAAATCCTTTTTCTTCGATCAGTCGTTTTGAAATATGCGCCCTCCATGTATAATATTCGTGAGTGCCGTGACTTGCCTCGCCTAACATCACGATCCTTGCATCGCTTATCCGGTCAAATAGTGGCTGGAGATCAGCCTTACTTTGTAAAGGATATGACCATTGCCTGATTGCACTGACTGCTTCAGTTTCATTAAGGGTTGTTTGTTTTGTAAAATACCGTCTCATGACAAAGAGTGA
>DASTIZ010000370.1:0-6048 GCA_035717045.1 Chitinophagaceae bacterium | reverse complement strand
ACAATTTTTAATAATGATCCAAATGTTTACTGGGGATTTACTGCGGCAACGGGTGGAGCACACAATCTTCAACAGTTTTGTACTGCCTTGAATCCACTTTTTACGACGAACGCCCAAAATGATGCAGTCTGTTTTGGTACTCCTGTCTCGTTTATTGAAAGCTCAATTTCATTTGCACCCATACAATCCTGGTATTGGAATTTTGGAGATGGTACGACAAGTACGCAACAAAATCCTCCTCCTCATAATTACGCGGCTCCGGGCATTTATGACGTAAAGCTTGTAATACGGGGATTAGATGGCTGTGTCAGCGACACTTTAAAAAAACAGGTTCGTGTGGGATCAAAGCCACTCGCCAATTTTCAAATTTTTGATACGTGCAGCGCCAGACCCGTTAGGGTGATCAATCAATCCACAAATGCTGTAGGCATGATCAATCAGTGGACATGGATGCTTGATGGACTTGTAATTTCGACTGATCAACAACCCGTACTTTCTTTATCAACGCCGGGTTTGCATACAGTAAAGCTGGTAGTTAAGACCAATATTGGATGCGAATCGGATACCGTGACAAAAACGTTTATGATCAAACTGACTCCCACTATTGATTTGCAGGTTGCGGATGGGTGTATCAAAAGCCCCTTAAATTTTTCAGGGACACAAACCGACAATCAAACTACGATTGCCCAGTGGAACTGGACTTTCGGAGATGGAAATATATCCCAGGTTCAAAATCCGGTACACACCTATCTGGCCGGCGGTAATCTGAATGTGCAACTATATGCAATTGCGACGAATGGTTGCAAATCAGATCTGGTGGCAAAACCAATTCATGTTGATGAAGTGTATGTATTTGCCCCAAATGATACTATGGTTTTGCCCAATCTTCCTTTTCCCATTCAGGTAGCTTATCGGGGAAATTTTAATGGGGTTCCTTCTGTATCGTGGTCACCCGCAACCGGGCTTAGCACTCCTTTTGGATTCAATCCTACCGTCACGATCAATGATGATATAAGTTATGTTGTTAAGGTGACAACTGCAGACGGATGTGTTGCATCAGATACCGTAAACATAAAGGTATTCAAAGGCTCTGCAATTTATGTGCCGACCGGTTTTACCCCAAATGGCGATGGTAGGAATGATTACTTAAGGGGCTTGTATGTAGGGATCAAAAAAGTTCATTACTTCAGAGTATATAATCGATGGGGGCAGGAAATATTTTTAACAACAAGTTTGATCGAAGGCTGGGATGGAAAAATACGAGGAGTGAAGCAGCCGACGGGAACTTATGTATGGATGCTGAAGGCAGAAGATCTGGCGGGGAAGATTTATGAATTGAAAGGTACTTCAACACTTATCCGATGAAACGATTGTTGTTTATAATTATTAATTATTCATTATTAATTATTAATTCTGGAAGTCTCACTGCTCAATTAAGATGGGTAAATGTAGATTCTTTATACCAGCCATTGCCTACCTCTGTTCATGTTTTCAAAACTACCGATAGCCTGGATGGTAAACCAAATATCGCTTTCTACCTTATTGCTGATCTAAACGACAAAAAGTTATTGTTTGATGCGGACACAACATTGAAGAGACGATTAACGCCCATGCAATTTTATCAAAAGAACAATCAGCCCATTGTTGTGGTTAACACAACATTCTTCTCATTTCAAACGAATCAAAATCTGAACGTGGTGATCAAGGATGGTAAGCTGGTTGGATATAATGTGCATTCAATTCCGGGAAGAGGAAAGGATACCCTGACTTATCGCCATGTTTTTGGAAGCGCTATTGGCATTACGGATAAAAGAAAAGTGGACGTTGCCTGGATATATACGGATACCATATTAAGCCACCCATATGAGATTTTATCCGGCATCCAGGTGTACAAGGACTCGGTTAATGATTTTGATCCCAGAAAGCCACGTCGGTCTGATTTACGCGAATGGAGAATGAAGACGGCGATTGGAGGCGGACCTGTGCTTTTGCAGAATGGGCGAATAAAGATCACCAATAATGAAGAATTAAAATTTGCAGGAAAGGCCATCGATGATAAACATCCCCGTACTGCAATAGGTTACACAAAGGACAATAAACTTATCATACTTGTTATACAGGGAAGGTTTCCCGGCATTGCTGAAGGTGCAAACTTAAAACAAGAAGCAAAGATCTTACAGGATCTTGGTTGTTGGGAAGCATTAAATCTTGATGGTGGAGGCAGCAGTTGTATGCTGGTAAATGGAAAACAAACCATCAAACCATCCGATCCAACAGGACAAAGGCCGATACCGGCTGTATTCATCATAAATAACCGCAAAGCGACGAAGTGAACTCCTTAATAGTTGGTTTTTGTTAATTCTGGAGACGCTTCGTCCCGATAAGTCGGGACTGGAAATCCATTACTCCTTCTCCCAAACCAATGCACTTGCACCGAGTATGGCAGCATGTGCTTCTTTTAAATGACTGATCAGGATCTTGACTTTGTTTTGAAAAACCTGGATCAGGTTTTCTTCCATGCTTTCACGGGTTGGTTTTAAGATGAATTCTCCTGCTTTAGTAAGTCCGCCAAATAGGATTATTGCTTCGGGACTTGTTGTCATTACTGCATTAGCCAATGCGAGTCCTAAAATTTTCCCTGTATAATTAAATATTTCTTTCGCCAACTCGTCGCCTTCAATTGCAGCATCATAAACTGCTTTTGAGTCCAGCATATCATGTGGTACTTTCCTTAGCAGACTTGGCTTTTTAGTTTTCTCCAAAAGCTCAATGGCGGTTAATCTAACTCCGGTTGCAGAAGCATAACTTTCAAGCGAACCATGTTTTCCTGTTCCTTCGTGAATACGTCCGTCAGGAATAATGATCGTATGGCCTAATTCGCCGGCAAAACCATCATGTCCATAGATGACATGCCCGTTTGCAACAATACCACTACCTACGCCGGTACCCAGAGTGATCATAATAAAATCCTTCATTCCCTTTGCAGCGCCATACATCATTTCACCAATAGCTGCGGCATTGGCATCATTGGTGAGCGTAACCGGCAGCATGAATTTGCCGGAGATAAGCTTTGCAAGCGGAATGATCCCGTGCCAGGGAAGATTGGGTGCGTATTCAATCGTGCCGGTATAATAATTGCCATTGGGAGCGCCAACCCCAATGCCTTTCATTCTGCCAACGCCTCCGGCCTTATCAATTACTTCTGAAACCACTTTGTGCAGCTCATCTATAAAGCTCTCGATCGTTTTGTGTTTTTTGGTCAACATTTCCCCGGAGAATAATACATTTCCATCACGGTCAACAATGCCATACTTGGTACCCGTGCCACCAATATCAATCCCGATTGCAAGGGGTGTAACCGTAGGGGGAATTGCCTGCGCTGCTTTTTTCTTAGCCATTAAATTATTTTTACCACTTTAATTTTTTGTTACCTCCAGCGCCCCTTCAGGGTTTGTTTCCAATGGTTGGAGGTCTTCATCGGCAGTGCCTTCATAATCTATTCCTTGTTTTCTTAAAATACCTTTTACTGCAAATCCAAAGAAAGCCAGGTAGCCAAAACAAAGAACTGCTATCCAGTATGATTGGTGGATTCCATAACCAACGATATCAGATTTAGTTTGAATATAGTCGGCCATCTTACCTTGGATTGGAGGGATAATACCGCCACCAAGGATCATCATGATCAGGAATGCAGAACCTTGTGTTGTGTATTTCCCTAACCCGAGAATTGATAAATTGAAAATAGCCGGCCACATTATAGAACAGAACAAGCCACCGCTTAAGAATGCATAAATAGATATTTTTCCGGTTGTAAATATCCCTAACAGCATAGCTACTACGCCAAGCAGGGAGAAGATCAGCAAGGTTCTTGCGGGTTTATTTTTACTAATATAAAATGCACCCATTTGAATAAACACGCAGAGTATGTAATAATATAAAGGGCTCACATCATACTGGGAAATGGCGCTCACGGCTAATATTACACCAAAAGCAACCAGCGGGACGACAAACATGAATACCTGTTGGGTTGATTTTTTCAGATTGAAAACAGATATGGCACCCGTCCATCGCCCGATCATCAGGCTTCCCCAATACATAGAAATAAATGGAGCAACCTCCGATGATTGATAACCACCGAAAGCCGGTTGTTTCAATAATTCACTAAGATTACTTACAATCGTTACTTCAACGCCTACATAAACAAAAATGCCGAGCATGCCTAATACAAGTTGCGGGTAGCGCATGGCGCCCCAGCCCTCAGGTTTTTTCTTTGCACTTAAATTAGAAGCCAATAAAGCCACAACCACAACGGCTAATGCCCCTAATAGCCATTTCATTCTGTATGTTTCAAGATTATGTTTTTCAATATCAGTTAAGATTGCCGGATCTGTTTTATAGCTGTTAAAGACAGGCACAAACATAACGATTAGCAACCCGGTCATTATTAGTAATGAATAGAGCGCCTTATTAGCATTTTCTGTTTTTTCTGTTGAGATGCCCGCAGGAACTTTCTTTGAAAAAAAGAACAGTGCTGCAGCCGCAATAAACAATGCCCCGACACCAGTGTATAATATAATAACCTTGCTAAGACTTAATGCGGCTATCTTTTCGTCAGTAATAGCGGCAGTAGTTCCGAACAATGCGAAAGCAACGACGATGGGACCGATCGTAGTTCCAAAAGAATTTACACCGCCTCCAAGATTCACGCGACCCATGCCAGTTGCCGGATCCCCCAATGCAATGGCAAAAGGTTGCGCTGCTGTTTGCTGCAATGAGAAACCAAGAGCAACAATAAAAAGACCGGCTAACATGCCTGCGAAGGTGTTGGCATTTACTGCAATGATCATGGCGGCGGCACCAATGGCAGAAAACAACAGACCGTAAACAATACTTCTTTTATAGCCCCATTTGGCAACTAGATCTTTTCCTCCAAATGCTCCGTACATAAAAAGTAATAGCGCCCCTATGTAATAAGCCGTATAAAATGCAAAGTCAACCAGCTGGCTCTGGAACTGATCAAGATTGAAGTAATGCTTACAGAAAGGAATGAAAACACTGTTACCAGACGCGATAAAGCCCCAGAAAAAAAACACAAGGACTAATGTACTAAGTGCACCGTAGTTGGTGGGGATGTGACCTGCTGATGTTTGAATTGGTCGGGAAGGTCCCATTGCTGTTGCCATAATGCAGTCGTTTGGATGATTAATTATGCGATGAAAGTAAACATTTTTTATCAGTGAAAGGTCTTTATCTCACAACATAAAAACCTGCACGAGAAATAAGGATTTAAAAAAAATCAGGTATGTTTATTTAAAATTAAGGTCAATGATGACGCAAACTGCCCGGAGCTCTCATCAAAGAAGTTATGTTTTTCCCCTGATCATTATTGGTGCCCTCTTCTTTATATTCGGGTTTGTAACCTGGGCCAACAGCCAGTTAATTCCCTATTTAAAAATTGCCTGTGAACTTACCGATACGGAGTCCTTTCTTGTGGCCAGTGCGTTTTTTGCAGCTTATTTTGTAATGGCAATACCTTCTGCCGCAATTCTAAAATGGTCGGGTTTTAAAAAAGGTATGTCATTAGGATTGCTGGTAATGGCAGTTGGCGCACTGCTGTTTATTCCCGCCGCCAATGCCCGCAGTTATTCTTTGTTTCTAACCGGCCTTTTTATTATCGGTACCGGACTGGCTTTATTGCAAACTGCTTCCAATCCTTATGTTACTGTGCTGGGCCCGCTGGAGAGTGCAGCACAGCGGATAAGCATCATGGGTATCTGCAATAAGACAGCCGGTATCCTCGCTGTATTTATACTTGGTGGCATAGTGTTAAAGGATGTGGATGCCCTTAAAGCAAAACTCCTTACATTATCTGTTGCTGAAAAAAATGCAGAACTCGATCAATTGGCATCGCGTGTAATTAATCCATACGTCACGATCGCCGTGGTGCTTACAATACTTGCCGTTATCATTTATTTCCTGCGTCTTCCTGAAATAAATGAAGAAGAGGAAGAAGATGTCTTTCGACGGAAAGACAAGACAAGTGTCTTC
>DASTIZ010000369.1:0-8527 GCA_035717045.1 Chitinophagaceae bacterium | reverse complement strand
AAAATCTGTTGATTCATATAATTTCCGGGATTGATAACCAGGTTTATATACCTCGTGAGGGGTTTTACCATATTTGATCGTGACCACAAGATCTATTCGTTCAGTTTTCATTTTGCCCTTACTTATTTCATCAAGCAGAGCGGGGGAAAGCTTGGAATAGTAATTTACCTGTGCGAGGGATAATTGTGTAAGAAAGACACTGATTAACAGGGTTAAGGGCCGGGCTAAACCGAAGGCTGACTCACAGAAACCAGTTTTCATTCACTAAAAATATTCATTTTTCTGCTTTCCTTGTCTGAGTTTCCCGGACAGCCAGGCGTAAAACTATCCTCGAAAAAAAAATGGCTAAAACATTTGTTAGTATCTTCAAAAAAAAATATATCTTGTTTACCCGAAATATCCCACCTGTATTTCACTCTTTGAAATCACATCATTTAATCAAAATAAAAACAAACCCACATGAGACACATGTTGAAACCATTAGCCTTTCTGCTCATTGCCGGTTTTGCACTTACATCATGTAAAAAAGAAGTGAAGGATGAAGCAGCGTCCGAAGAAATTTCACAGGAAATTTTGACCAAGATCTACAATCATGGCTTTGGTACTACGAACGTTCAGAAAATTGAAGAGGGATACCTGGTAGAAGGGGATATTATTCTTACCGAAGAGTATCTGAACTCAGTTCCCGGTGGAACCTTTCTCCGTATTGCAAACAATGAACAGTACCGCACCACTAACCTGGTGTCAGCTCCGAGAACGATAACAGTTAGTCTGGATGCAAAACTTTCCGCACTTGCAGGTTACCCCGCCGCTCTCCAGGAAATGGTGAACAGGTATAATGCTGAAAACCTCTCGCTAACTTTCCAGAAAGTTGGTTCAGGCGGTGATATCAGGTTTGTCAACGCTAATGGACCTTATCTTGCTTCAGCTGGATTTCCAAGCAGTAATGGTTCACCTTACGGACAGGTAAAAGTCTATTCAAGGAATATCGGGAGTGGCAGTTCCTTAACGTTTATTAATTTTCTCGCAACAATCCTGGCACATGAAGCGGGGCATTGTATAGGCTTCCGCCATACGGATTATATGGATCGCAGTTATAGTTGTGGCGGTGCATATGCCAATGAAGGTGCTTCATCCATAGGCGCTATACACATACCAGGCACTCCTCAAGGGCCCGATGCGAGATCATGGATGTTGGCGTGCATCAGCAGAGGTGAAAACAGGCCATTTAATCCGAATGACCAAGATGCTTTGGATTATTTATATTGAAATTGTTTTTACAGTTTATAAGACCGTCTCACCTAAGGCGAGACGGTTTTTTATTTTTCGATGATATAACAAACACGATTGAGCCTTCCTTCAAAATCAAAGGGAGTCGTTTGCTTTGTAATATCTTTTATCATTGAGGAAAAAATTGATCCTTTGTCCATGACAAATTTTTTATAATTGGTGCTGAAGTAAATTTTCCCGCCATGCTTTAACCCCTTCAGGCAATTATTGATGAGTTTAACGTGATCCCGTTGGATATCTAAAATATCATCCATTCTTTTGCTGTTGCTAAATGTTGGGGGGTCGAGGATTATCAAGTCGAAATAATTTTCTTTAATGCTATTAAGATATATTGATACATCAGCCTGGATAAACTGATATTTGACCGGGTCTGTAAATCCGTTTATCTGCATATTTCTTTTTGCCCATTCAAGGTAAGTCTTTGAAAGATCAACCGTCACCACTTCACTGGCTTTGCCGGCAGCCGCATACACCGAAAATGAACCGGTATAGGAGAACAAGTTCAAAACAGTCTTACCCTTAGCCTCAACTTTAACCTTTTCTCTTGTAAGCCGATGATCTAAGAACAAACCGGTATCAAGATAATCGCTGAGATTAACAATAAACTTCAGGTTATTTTCGTGGACGGTCAACTCCGAACGCTGCCCTCCTGTTTTCTGGTATTGACCCAGTCGACCGGGCTTTCTCTGCCGCAGTTTTAGAAAAACATTATCCTTTTTAGTTTTTAAGACGTCACAAATGATCTCTATACTTTTTTCCAGCCATTCGTCGTGCTCGGCGTCGCTCATCCCGTGCCGCCGTTTGTATTCCGCTACATAGAGATGCTCCTCGTATACTTCGATACAGAAAGGAAACTCGGGGAGATCGTGATCATAAAGACGGTAACAAGTCACTCCACTCCTCTTTGCCTGTTTGCCCAGATGCCTGTATACCTTTTCCAGCCGGTTCCCAAACATGAGAAATTTATCCGCCGCCATACCAAATATTTTACGAACTTAGTTTGCTTTTTTTACACCCTTAACCTTAACCTTAACCTTAACCTTAACCTTAACCTTAACCTAAACCTAAACCTGAATGTACGCCATCGTTGACATAGAGACCACGGGAAGTTATGCATCGGCTAATGGTATCACCGAAGTCGCCATACATGTGTTTGATGGTAAACAGGTAATAAAAAAATTTGAATCACTGATCAATCCGCGGCAACCGATCCCGAGGTACATACAGGCCTTTACCGGCATTTCAGATGAAATGGTGGCGGATGCACCTGTGTTTGAAGACGTGGCCACTGAAATTTTTCACCTGCTTAATGAAAATGTATTTATAGCTCATAATGTGAATTTTGATTATAGCTTTCTGAAAAGTCATTTGTTGAGAACAGGACATGACCTGAAATCAAAAAAACTCTGCACGGTTCGGTTAAGCCGTAGAATTTTTCCGGGATTTTCATCTTATAGCCTGGGTAATCTTTGCCGATCTCTTGATATCCGGATCAATAACCGCCATCGTGCCGGTGGCGATGCTGAAGCCACCGTAAAGGTTTTCAGTAAGCTGTTGGAAAATGATAAGGAAGATTTTATAACCAAAAGCCTGTTGCGCAATTCAAAAGAGCAGTCATTGCCGCCAAATGTACCCAGGCAGCATTTTGAGGTATTACCCACCACGCCCGGCGTTTACTATTTTCATGATGCAAAAGGAAAGATCATCTACGTCGGGAAAGCGATCAATATCCGTAACCGTGTGAATACTCATTTCAGCAATAATTCCGGAAGCCGGCAAAAACAAAATTTCATTACTCATATTCATTCGATAAGTTATAAAAGTTGTGCAACAGAATTGATGGCAAGTATTCTTGAATCAGTGGAAATAAAAAAATACTGGCCCAGGTTCAACTACTCACAAAAGCATTGGGAAGATGTTTTTGGCATCTATACCTATGAAGACAGGAATGGATTTCTCCGGTTGATCATTGAAAAGAATAAAAGGAATTTAAAACCGGTCCATACATTTCATAACCTGTCTGAAGGATATAACTGGCTAAGAAACGTTATTGAGCGATACCAGCTTTGCCCCAAACTTTGCTTCCTCGAAAAGGGAGCAGGTGCGTGTACTGGTGTGGAAAAAAACACATGCAACGGCGCCTGTGACAGCAAAGAAAAAATTACTGCATACAATAAACGGGTAAAAAAAGCAGTTTCGGAAATGCACGATGCTTCATCGTATGCGATCATCGACAGGGGACTTGAAGAAACAGAACAATCCTGCATCCTGGTTGATAACGGCCGGTTCTTTGGTATGGGTTATGTGCCATCTGGTTATCAGCCGGTAAATATTGATGATATCAAAGATTATCTAACATCTTACCGTGGCAACAATTATATCCGGAACCTGCTTACCGGTCATAAAGAAAAATTTCCTTCGGCAATTATTGACTTAACATCAACAAACAATCACCAGCGACAACCTAAAGACTTACACTTATAAACTATATTTGTGCCTAAATTTTTTCTATGCTTAGATTGTGGTGTTTTGCAGGGTCAGTTCTCTTTTTTACAAATAGTTTTTCCCAGAATACAAAAACGGTCACATCTCCAAAATCCACACCGGCAAAGCCGGCGGTGCCCAAGGTGTTAAAAGATCTTCGCGATTCGGCCAGTTATACGGCAGGAATTCACATAGTAAATAAATATCGTGCACAAAATGTTTTCAATTTTAACAGTGCGGTTTGTGCCAGAGCCGTGGATGATCTCCAGACAGGCAAGCCGCAATTGATCAGCAATAGTGATGCTGACAATGCAGCACTGGCTTATCAAAGCCAATTGATGGCTAATCCGAACCCGACACCGAAGGCCTCTGCGAGGGGAGCTGTGTTGAATGATCTCAGGGATTCGGCAAGTTATGCGGCAGGCATTTATTTAATAAACTTTTTCCGGCAATTTGATATTACCAATTTCAATAGCTCGGTAATTGCGCGGGCTATCACCGATATTCAAAGTAAAAAAAAGCCCTTGCTAAGTGATAGTTTGGCTAATATGGTTGCGCTGCGTTATCAACTTAAATTACAGGAAGTAAAAAGCAAGGCAACCATTGATGCCGGTAAAAAATTTCTCGCGGAAAATAAAAAAAGACCTACGGTAAAGGTCACAAAAAGCGGCTTGCAGTATGAGATCATAAAACAGGGTACCGGCCCAAAGCCCACAAAAAAGGACAAGGTTTCCTGTTACTATATCGGGTCATTTATTGATGGCAAAGAGTTTGAAAATTCTTATAAATCAGGCCAGCCGGTCACATTCGCCGTAACCCAGGTAATACCAGGCTGGACAGAAGCGCTGCAAATGATGCCGGTGGGTTCAAAATGGAAATTATACATACCGTATAATCTTGGCTATGGCCCGGGTCAATATAATACGATCCCCGGGGGATCAGTTTTGATATTTGAGATCGAATTGCTTGGGATTTCTGGTAATTAGTTCAATCATCATCCTGGAGATTATTTTTCATTTTGGAAATTTGCGCCCGCGTGCCCAGCACGATCACCTTGCATCCTTCAGTCACAAGCGTCTCATCGGGCGGGTTGATCACAAATTTTCCTTCCTTATTTTTTATTCCAAGACAGCTTACACCTGTCTTATTCCACTCCATGACTACTTTCAGAGACTGGTTTTTTATTTCTGAAGGCAGCCGGTCATACGGCACAGATTCCATATTTACAGATTCGGCTTCCTCACTGGTAAGAAAATCGATGAATTCAATCACATCGGGCTTTGATACCAGGGTGGCCATGTGCGAACCACCGATCTTATCGGGCATGATCACATTGTCGGCTCCTGCTTTTCTTAGCTTGGGATAAGCGCTTTCCTCGGAAGCGCGGCTGATGATCTGGATCTTTGGATTCAGTGCTCTTGCCGATAGAACGATAAAAACATTATCGGCATCGTCAGGCAAGGCAGTAATTAACGCCATTGCTTTTTCGATCCTTGCCTCCCTGAGGAGATCATCATCCGTTCCATCACCGATCAGGTAAATAAGCTCCGGGAAAAGTGACAAAGAGTTTTCTATCGACTCCTCGTTTTTTTCTATTACCACAAAATCAAAATTGTGGTTTTTCAATGTCCTTGCTGCTTGTTGGCCATTTCTTCCAAACCCGCAAAGAATCACATGATCGCTTAATTCACTGATATCTTTCATGATTTTCCTGAGTTTAAAATACCTGTTTATTTCACCGGTCGAAAAGAATTGAGTGATCCGCGCAATGGCCCAGGCAAATGTCGCCCAGCTTGAAAGCAATAAGCAAATCGTGAAAATTCTTCCGGCATCACTTAACGGTCTTACTTCATTAAAACCGGCTGTAGTTATCGAGATCGTGGTCATGTAGAGACCTTCAAGAAATGAATACCCTTCTATGAGAACATAACCAACTATTCCGATGAAGATAAGGGCCCCCAAGATAACAAATGGTTGAACCAGCCTGTATGTCCATCGTTTGATCACCCGCTTCTTTATTATAAAAATAACTCTACCTGCTAACTTCAGCAAAGTTTAAAATAAAAAAGGGGGTGACACGATAGTCACCCCCGCCGTTGGTTAAAACCTTGTAGTCTTAACGCTTTTTCACAACTATTTTCTCCACGATCTGTTCTCCTGTTTCGGTATCAATTATTCGGATCGTGTAGAACCCGGCTGTAAGATTATCGATCTGTATGTTATTAACAACTCCTTTCCAGCTCTTGATAATGCGACCATTCAGGTCTGATAATGATACATTACGAACCGTATTTATATCATTAAACACCACATTTACTTTGCCGTCAGTACTTGGATTTGGATAAACGATCGTTTTACCTTTTTGATCTTTGCTCCGAACGGCACGAATCGGGCTAAATGCCTGCTTGCCGTCGATATCAACTTGCCTTAACCTATATTGTGTGATTCCCCTATGATTATTGATATCAATATGGTCATAAACAAGCGGTGAGTTACTGGTTCCATTAATCGCTTTGGAAGGAACAAAACCCAGAATTTCCCATTTGCTTCCAAGATTTCTTTCAATATAGAATCCCTTACTGTTTTCTTCAGTTGCTGTTTCCCATTTTAATAGAACATTCGAGTTATTTCGGGTAGCAGCAAATGAGCGTAAACTAACAGGCAATGTCGCACATATCGCCTCTACAACCGGGGTCACCAGTGTATTTGCAAATTCTACTCCGGTAACCTCTACGAATAGTCCCCATTGTGAAAATGGTTCAGTGCAACAATAAGGCGCCGGCAAATCAACAGCACCCGATGAATATGGAGTGGAAGCATTCAATGTAATGGTTCCCGAGGTAAACAAGAGTGGGTCGTCGCCACCGGGTTCCCTTACTCCGTCCAAATCGTCAGCATATAACTTATAGATTACATGTATGTCGACCGGGCTTGTTGAGGTAAGACCAACCGAGTATTGAAGGACCGGGCCGCACAGTTTCTGCAGGGCGATGGTCGGCTCGCCAAATGACTGGCCTATTCCACATAAATAGCATTGGGCCTTGGGATCAGGTGCATTCTGATTTGACCCCCAGATATCCGTTTTGGTTATTACCGGGGTGCCACACGGAGTATTTAGCACTATGGTGATGTTGGTAACCTCAAAATGTAAAGTATCCGAGTTATTAAGCCGGGTTACCGTTGCTGTCATGCCAGGGGAGTTTGACGGCATTGTTAACACTACACTCGGATCATGAGGATACGTTGTTGCAAAGTTGGCTGTTACATCAACAGCTACATTTGCCGGAAAATTTAATGAGCTCAGGTTTATAAACCCCAAATCTATAAATGATTTTCCAGGCTGATCAACACTCGTTCCTAATTGAGCGCTTGTGCCCGGGTCGACCGCAGGAGTATTGCCGCTGCAATCAAAGATGGCAGGATCCGGATAATCAGCCAGCAACCAGGAATGAAAGAAAAGATACTTAAATCCTGAATTGCTGATAATGTCAAACGATGCATTAAATGTGTATTGACACTGATCGGTTCCTATGGGAACCGGCGGTTGCGAAGCTGAGGTTGTCAGGTTAGCAAATCCAATATCGCATTGGGCATTAAGACTTTTAAATGAAAACAAAGCTCCGCTAATAAGAAAAAGAGAGAGTAAAAACTTCTTCATAATACAAGGTTTTAATGAATAAAATAAGATTGATCCAGGCATTAAGGCCGCCTGCAGTAAGGATAAGGGATAGCTTCTTTGGGGTGTGTACAAAAAGCTATCCAACATTTTGTATAACGATTTTCTGTTTTAAAAGAAAGATTTTCAGCGGAAGAAATAAGAAAACTGTGGATGGATAAGCAACACGTCATTCCAAAAGTGTGGAATAAATTAAACAGCTGCACTTCCTTTATTGCTAAATATTCCAGGATTGAAAAGTAAGTTTACGATGCGCACACGGGTTTGAAAATAAAAAAAGGGCGGCCCGAAGCCGCCCCCGCCGTTGGTTAAAACCTTGAAGCTTTAACGCTTGTTTACCACAAACTTCTCCACTACCTGTTCGCCTGTTTCTGTGTTCAGAATACGAACTGTATAGAAACCCGCATTCAGGTTATCAATCTGAATATTGTTATTGGTCACACCTTTCATCTGCCTGATCATGCGACCACTCATATCGGTAACTGAAATATCACGAATTGCATTTACGTCTTCGAAAATGATACTCACTTTACCATCGCTGCTGGGATTAGGATAAACCATTGTCTTACCCTTTTGACCTATGCCGCGAACGATACGTATGTCCGTCAGTTTCGATCTTCCATCAAAGTCGATTTGCCTGATGCGGTACTGGCTAATCACTCTTGTTGAATTCTGATCGGTGTAACTGTAGGAGAGATCGGACGAACTATTCCCATTCGTAGCTTGTGTCGGCATAAATGAAACAACCTGCCATTTCCCGGTGCCGATGAGTCGCTGTATTTCGAAACCCAGATTATTGATTTCTGTTGACGTGGTCCATTTTAACGCAACAGCCTCATTATTGCGTACGGCAGTGAATGCACGAAAAGACACCGGTAGCGTACCCTGCTCACCACATGGAGTTCCGTTATAAGATACAAAAAACCGGAACTCTGAGTTGCGGCCCTGGAGATTATTATTGTTATTCGGGCCGACATAATAACAATACTTTACATCCCCATTGTTAAGCAGCTCCCCTTCACCGAAAGTGATGTCTGTAACCAGGATTGGATTCAATGGGTCCGTGATGTCAGTCAC
>DASTIZ010000368.1:0-7526 GCA_035717045.1 Chitinophagaceae bacterium | reverse complement strand
TGAAGAAACAGGAGAGATGCCTGTAGCGGAATGGGCAACCGTCTTTAAACCATTAGGTGAAACCGGGGAACCATTAGTTCCGGATGAATTGCCGTTGGTAAGAACCTTAAAGGATGAATATCCTCATCATAAGAAATTTTACATAGAAAGTTTGAAAGGCGAGAAGCAGCATATCTCAGTTACGTCTTATCCAATCATCAGTCGTTCAGGAAAATTTTTAGGAGCGGTTGCTATTTTTTGGAAATTAAAAGACAAATGAAGATCAAATTATGGGGCGTACGCGGATCAATTGCCACTACCGGCCCTGATACGGAATTCTATGGTGGTAATACCTCATGTGTGACGATCGCTCATGATGATTATGTATTGGTACTTGATGGAGGCACGGGCATCAGGCAATTAAGCGGCAGCAATTATCCAGTGTATAAAAGAATCGACGTCTTACTTTCGCATCTTCATCTTGATCACATTCAGGGGCTTGGGTTCTTCAGCCCTTTATTTGATTCGTCAAAGGAAATTCATATCTGGGGACCCGCCAGCAGCTCTCAATCTTTGTTTGCAAGACTGAGCCGCTATCTTTCACCGCCATTGTTTCCCGTTCTCCTTCGTGATCTTCCCTGTAAACTTCATTTGCACGAAATAGGAAACAGTCAATTTGAAACCGGCCCGTTCCGTGTTCAATCAAATTATATCATTCATCCCGGGCCAACCGTTGGTTTCAGGGTTGCCAACCATCATGCTGTATTTACATTTATGCCGGATCATGAGCCCGCACTCGGAAACAAAGGGATCATAAAGGAAGCCAGGTGGATTTCAGGATACGATCTTGCCGAAGGAGCAGATCTCCTGTTACATGATGCTCAATTTACCCCGGACGAGTACAATCACAAACGCGGGTGGGGGCATTCTACAATTGATGATGCGTGTTTATTCGGATCCCTAACATCAGTACAACGGATATTACTGGGACACCATGATCCTTCTCATACGGATACCTTTCTGGACGATATGTTTGCCACATTTAAAAAGAACGCGGGTACAATTCCCCCGGCATCCCTGGCTAAAGAAGGAGCAGAAATCGATCTTACATAGTTCATAAAATAAACCGTCCCGCCGCAGGCGGGACGGTCAAATCAAAAGCCAACTTCTAATTGATCACGATTTCTTTCTTCTCATCTTCTTTTCCCGCAATGACCGGTAAGCTGATCTGCAAAACACCATCGGTATATTTTGCACTGATCCTTGCCGTGTCAATACTTTCATTCAATGTAAAAGTTCTTACAAACCCACCACGACTGTATTCTCTCAGCACCCAATCCGGTCTCGGAAACCCTTCGGGTGGAGTATAAGAAACTGTCAGTTCATTTCCTTTTACATCAAGATGAAAATGTTCTTTGATGCGGCCAGGAGCAAACACCAGCATTTCATAACTGGTGTCGGTTTTGTAAATGTTCACAGCAGCTCGCTGCATGGATCGGATAAATCCTGTTCTTGCAGAATTTCCGTACTTGCCTTTTGCGGCACATGACTGATTGTAGTACATGTTTTCCTTTTTTTAATAATTAAAAAATAAATAACATGTTACCAGCCATAAAAATGATGCCGCCGTAAAAAACTGAAATTGTGGCACGGGTCAAACTAAAGGTTGGCAAAATTGTAAGCCCGACAGCATTGGTTTTTGCAACCCCTTTTGCTGAATAAGCACTTTGAACTTTTTGCCCATTGATACCAGGAGTGTATGTAAAACCATTACGTTTCTTTTGAAATCAACATTGTTTCTTTCTTTTAATTCCAGTTTTCTCAAATATTCCGTTAAACCCAGCCCGGAAAGAAATTGCGATTGCGTGGTAAAACCGCAGTTCATCAAACCATTTTTCATTCCCCAACGATCAAGCGCTGAAAAATTTACGTGTGCCGTTATGTCCTGTTGGCCGATGTTTGTGTAGGGATGTCCATTGACCGAGTGCTTGTAATAGCAAACGATTGTTCCCAGTCTGCGATAGGGCTGATACAGCTCCGATGAAGGAAAGCCATAATCAATAGTTATTATGAACCCCCGGGCTAAGGACGCTGAAATTTCGTTAAGCCAGTCAATGGCCTCCAGATTTACTTCAGCACAAAAATCATTTGGCAACTCTACGTCAAGACCTGCAAAATATTCTTTCAAGTTCTCTGAAGCAGGCTTCAAAACTTCAGTAAACGTGTTGTGGTAATCAACAAAGACCTCCATCAACTCCTGTTCTTTCATGATCACTTTATGCACGGAAAAATTGTCCAGTACTTCATTTGCTAATACGCAACCGGTAAAAGGGGAGATTTCATCGATCGAATAAATCCAACTGATCTTTTCTGAAATTGGTGAATCGGCGAAAGATCTTTTTTGTTTTTTTCGAAGAGAGTCGCTTTTTTCTATGATGCAATAGCTCAGATTTTTATAGAATTCCTTGTTTCCTTGTAAAAGATGCAGGATATCTGCACATAAGGCACCGGAACCTGCACCATATTCAACAATGATGAAATCCTTCCTGCCTGTCAGGTACCACATCTCTTCTAATTGCCTGGCAAGGACATTTCCATATACGTTTGTAAAAAAGGGAGCGGTGAAATAATCACCGCTCTTACCAAACTTTTCATTTTCGGAAGTATAGTAGCCCAGTTCCGGATAATACAAAGCCATTTCCATAAAGTCATGGAAACTGATGGGGCCTTCATTTCGGATCTTATTCTGTACTATTTCCGAAAGTGACAAACTCATAATACATGGTCGAGTTCGTCAGGAACTTCGGAGCTATTGTTGGTAAACAATAAAACAGAATCCATCATGGCCTCAATCGAATGATCAACTAATTGATGGAAGTTCATTATCTGGTTCGCCTGCATATCCACTTCGCCATCCGGCGTCCTTACCCGAACGATCCCTTCAAGCACCTGAATGGTGAATATTCCATCCACCAATACATCGTGCATCACGGCCTTCGCATGCAGGCATGTCAGCACCATGGTCACTCTCCCCGACTTGAAAACTGTGATACCATTGCGGTCATTTTTTTGCCAGGCTTCTTCGCTTTTTAGCTGGCGAATGAAATCCGGGATATTGATAAAAACATACGGCGCATCAAGAACCCGGTCGCCTTCAGGCCTGTTTAAAGTTGCTTCATTACGTTTATTTTCCATATGTAGCTTTTAGAATAAGCTGCAATAATCGTACTATAGTATACTGTGGAATAGTTTGCTCACTTGTTTGGAGACCTTGACCCAATGGAACCGGCTATGATTTTTTGTTGGTGATATAACTATTACCGCTTTGGATTTCGTCAGCAAGGCTTTTGATAGTTTTTGTTTCAAACATCTTTATTAGCCGGGGTTTGATCAGCTTGTATTGATGATGCAGGGGGCATGGCCTGGTTTCCGAACAGAGATTTAATCCAAGAACACATTTTTTTAAAATTACATCCTCCCCCATGGCCTGAAGTATGGCATATACGGGAAGCATTTTGGATCTTTCGGAAATATAAAATCCCCCATTAGGCCCCCTTGTTGAGCTAATGATCCTTTTGCCGGAGGTAAGTTGTTGCAGAATCTTTGCGGTGAATGGTTGTGGCGATCCTATTGCCTTCGCAATCTCTTTAAGACCTAATTTTTTTTCCACAGAACTTTTCTGTGCTATAAAAATGACGGCACGCAGGGCATATTCAGTAGCTTTCAAAAACATGACGACAAGTTAAACATGATTTTTCAGACATCCCCGATGTACCAAGCCGTTCTTTATAGGGAGCTGTTTGTTCATACCGTTTGAGTGATCCCAGTCTCACGCCCGCCTGGTTCCTGATGTAAATAAGCAGATTCTCAACGTTGGTTCGGCAGGCAACGGCGGTAAAATCAAAATTTCCTGCCCGGCAATAATTAAGGACAAAAATGTCCGTAATTTGTATATTTATCCAATAAAACTTGCTTATGCCAAAGAGAAATTTCATTAACTACCTGCTAAATCCAAAAAACTGGTGGTTGCCGTTATTGATGATTTTCATCGTAAGTATTGCCGGGGTTGCTATGATTGCAATCCATACGTACACCGAGGCGCCGCCAATACCAAATTATGTTTCGGGAAAGAATGAGGTCGTTTTTTCAAAGGAAGATGTGCTGGAAGGCCAGGCCGTATTTCAGAAATATGCATTGATGGAATATGGCAGCATGTTTGGCGACGGCGCCAACCGTGGCCCTGATTATACCGCGGAGGCATTGCATCACGTTTCCCAGAACATGAGTGCGTTCTATAATGGAAAACTGGAACAGGAAGCGGCGCCGAATGACTTGATGAGAAAAGGAGTGACTGAGCAGGTAAAATCAGAAATAAAAACAAACCGGCATAATAGCCGTAACAACAGTGTGACCCTCACCGATGCCCAGGTGTTCGCTGCAGAGGAACTTGTAAAATACTACATTAAAAAATTTACTGAACCATCTTTTGCAGGTGCTTTTAACCCCCCGGGCTATATTACCAATAAGGACGAATTAAGATCACTCACCGCGTTCTTCTTTTGGGGTGCATGGGTTTGTGGTGTGGAAAGACCGGGAGAACAGTATAGCTATACGCACAATTGGCCTTACGATCCCGCGGCAGGCAATACGCCGAGTTCCGCCATCATCCTGTGGAGCATTATTGGTGCACTGGGTTTGATAATCGGCTTAGGCGTGGTTCTATACTATCATGGCAAATTGGAAAAGCTCGATGATAATGTCTATACGAACAATGCACAACCGTTCATGTCAAATGGGGAGATCAAAAAATTTCAACCTGACGCAGTGCAAAGAGCAACGTATAAATTTTTCTATGTAGCCATCATTCTCTTTGCGGTGCAGGTGCTTGCCGGTATTTTGACGGTACACGATTTTGTAGGCCTTGTCAATTTTTTTGGATTCAATGTTTCTGAGCCATTGCCAATAACTGTAACACGAAGCTGGCATGTCCAGTTATCTATTTTATGGATCTCTGCATGCTGGATCGGCGCTTCCTTTTTTATGATGTCGTTGGTTTCACCGAAACAATCTGCAGCACAGGTTAAATTGATCAATACCATTTTTTGGTTGTGTGTGCTGCTGGTGGCCGGGTCGCTGGCCGGTATTTTAATGGGCCCAAAAGGACTGATTGGAAAGAACTGGTATTGGTTTGGCCACCAGGGCTGGGAATATGTGGAACCGGGAAAAGTATGGCAGGGGATCTTAGGACTTGTCTTTATCATCTGGGCGATCACACTATATCGTGGCATCAAACCGGTGATGAAATTAAAACAACCATGGGCGTTACCGAATTGGTTGGTGTATGCAACATTCAGTATCATTCTTTTGCTGGTGTCCGGTTTTATCGCCACGCCAAAAACAAATTTTGTGATCGCTGATTTCTGGAGATGGATGGTAGTGCATATGTGGGCCGAAGCGTTCTTTGAAGTGTTCACGACTGTATTGATCGGGTATTTTATGGTGTTAATGGGATTAGTAAGCAAGCAAGCAGCAACAAGAGTCATTTACCTCGCAACACTTCTATTTCTTGGTTCCGGATTGCTTGGCATCTCCCATAACTTTTACTGGAATGCAAAGCCGGTGTTTACGATGGCATTGGGTTCAGTGTTTTCCACACTACAGGTAGTGCCATTGATATTGCTGACATTGGAAGCATGGCGCTTCAGTAAACTCCCCAAAGTACTAGAAACTAACAATCGCATCAACGGCGATCCGAATAAACGTTTTGGTTTTTCTGAAGTGTTCATGTTCCTGGTCGCGGTCAACTTCTGGAATTTTTTCGGCGCAGGCGTTCTTGGTTTTATTATCAATCTTCCGATCGCCAATTATTATGAACACGGAACTTACTTAACCGTTAATCATGGTCATGCCGCATTAATGGGTGTGTATGGAAATCTCGCCCTGGCTGCCATATTATTCTGTTGTCAATTGTTATTCAAAGCGGATTGGTGGAAACCAAAAATTGTTAGGACCGCATTCTGGTCGATCAATGTCGGTTTATTGTTAATGGTATTTCTCGATTTGTTCCCGGCGGGTATCTGGCAATTTAAGACAGTAACTGAAAAAGGCTTATGGTTTGCGCGCAGTCATTCATTTATTGAAAGCGGAGGCTTTCAAACCCTCACATGGTTACGAATTGTTGGCGGATCGATATTTACCTTAGGTGGTGTCATTCCTTTGGTTTGGTTTATTACCAGCAGGCGAAAAGGATTGAAGAAGGCCACAGTTGAGGCAAAAAAACAGGAGAAAGTCTATGGACAAACTGAATCAGCATTGGCAGAATATTGAAACAGACAAGGTCCGTCGGCCGCAATTTGGTTCTGAAAAGTCGAAATCCCGAATGATGGTGGATATGGACAATTCAGCTAAGCACCATCAAGTTTACCGATAAACCGGTGGTTTTAAGACTAAGTTTTATGGGTCAAGATCAGAAATGTCATCTCTGGGTAAATAAAAGTATTTAAATACTTTTATTATTGATTTCTTATTATCTTTGTGTTCTAACTAAAAAGAAAGAAACATGCAAACTATTACTGAGAATATCCTTGATGTAACGGTGCTGGAACCGCGGAAAAAACATCCAACAATCTTCAGCCGCTTTGATGAGTTACATGAGGGTGAAAGCCTCACAATTCATAATGATCACGATCCAAAACCACTCTATTATCAGCTACTCGGCGAAAGAGGCAACATATTCAACTGGGAATATCTTGAAGAGGGTCCTGAGTGGTGGAAGGTGAGGATCACCAAGCGCTCCAGCGGCGAAAAAGATGAAACACTCGGCGAGATCGCAGCGAAAGATCTTCGCAAGGCGCAGATCTTTAAAAAATATGGACTGGATTTTTGCTGCGGCGGAAAAAAGACTGTTAAGGAAGCATGTAAGGAAAAAGGATTGGATGTAACAAGGATCGAGCAGGAATTGCAGCAAGCTGATAAGATCCCCGCTTCCCGGCCTCTACCATACAATGAATGGAATCTTGATTTCCTGGCAGACTATATTGTGAATACTCATCACAGCTATGTAAAGAAAAATTTACCGGATATAAAAGCGTATGCTGATAAGGTGGCCAGCGTGCATGGCGAACGTCATGAAGAACTGATCCCGATACGAGATCTGGTTGATGGGATCTATACAGAGATGATGAACCATATGGTGAAAGAAGAAAGAGTTTTGTTTCCTTATATAAGGGAATTAGTGGCGGCAAAAAATAATACGCAGCCATTATATGCCTCCCATTTTGGTACCGTACAAAACCCCATCAACATGATGGAAATGGAACATGAGGCGGTCGCCAGGAATCTTTCAGAAATCCGTGAACTTACCCATGATTATGTGTTGCCAGAGGATGCCTGTGCTTCGTATAGTTTGCTGTATCGCCTGCTTGATGAATTTGAAAACGATCTGCATCTGCACGTGCATCTTGAAAACAATATCCTTTTTCCGAAAGCATTGGATCTTGAAAAGCAATTGAACTCATGAAGAACCTTCCGGGAAATACTCTTCGGCA
>DASTIZ010000367.1:0-10792 GCA_035717045.1 Chitinophagaceae bacterium | reverse complement strand
CGTGGGTGAATACAAAACGTACTTAATTAAAAACGGGACCAATGATAGGGAAAGAATGAATGCCCTGACAGCCTTGCTTGATAAAAATGGTATCCAGTATGAATTTGCAGGGAGTAGTTCCAGAGGAAATTTTAGCGGGTACAATTATTTCTCTTCAAGAGATGAATCGTTCACTATTGAAGGCAATGATCTGCTGGTTCATTCGCAGCAGCCACGTTCAGCTATGGTGAAGGTCCTGTTTGAACCAAAAAGTAAACTGGTTGATTCCAATACCTATGATATTACCGCATGGTCACTACCTTATGCGTACGGGCTGAGAACGTATGGCTCAAAAACAAAACTACAAACGTCGGCGGGGACAGGACCAGCGCCAGTTGTAAACAATGTTTCCGACGCGTACGGGTACGTCATACGCTGGCAGGGCTTACAAAGTGTAAGGGCATTGACCGGGCTGTTGCAGCAAGGTGTAAAGGTTCGGTTTACGGAATCTCCTTTTGAAACGGGTACCCAGCAATTCGATCGCGGCTCACTCATCATTATTAAAAAAGGAAATGAGAGATTTGGTAATAGTCTTGCTTCAATCGTAAACCAGGTCTGTAATGCAAACAACGTAAAAGCGAATGTGATCACAACCGGTTTTGTTGATAAAGGCTTTGATCTTGGGAGCAACAAGGTTCACTATCTAAAACCGCCTCGTATTGCCTTGTTCACCGGGGAAGGTGTCGGTTCAAATGCCGCGGGGGAGATCTGGCATTTCTTTGATCACCAGATCGAATATCCTGTTACGCTGATAAACGCTAACGACTTTGGAAGGATCAACTGGACTGATTATGATGTGATCGTGATGCCCTCAGGCAACTATCGGTTTCTGGGTGAAAAGGCTGCAGCCGATCAATTAAGAGATTGGGTAAATAAGGGCGGCAGATTGGTTGCGCTCGAAAGTGCGGTCGGCCAATTAGCAAGAACGGATTGGGCGATCAAATCAAAAAAAATTGATGACGCCCCAGCTCGAGATCCTTATGCGGCCCTGGAAATCTACGAAGAAAGAGAAAGGGAATTCATAAAATCAAATATACCGGGTTCGATCTTTAAGGTGCAGCTCGATAATACTCACCCCCTCGCGTTTGGCTATCCAACCTATTATTACTCATTGAAACAGGATAATGCATTGTACGACTTCATTAAGGAAGGCGGTTGGAATGTCGGCGTATTAAAGAAAGACAGCCAGGTCTCTGGTTTTGTGGGATCATCTCTCAAAGATAAAATAAATGATGCCCTGATTTTTGGCGTACAGGATATGGGTGGAGGAAAAATTGTGTATCTCGCCGACAATGTGATGTTCCGCAGCTTTTGGGAAAACGGGAAGCTGATGTTTTGCAACGCACTCTTCATGGTGGGTCAGTGATCAATAATATACTAAAATAGAGTTAATAACACCGGGACTTCGCAATAGACAATGTGTTTTTTATCACCGGCTTATTCACTTTGCAAACAAGACTTATATTCGCTGATTAAATTTGATGCATGCGAAAGTTAAACGTCATTTCTCTTTTAGTCCTTTTCTCTTTTAACCTTTTAGCCCAATCCCCACAAAGCTGGTCATCTGCAGACATTTACCTGGCTATCAAAAAACTCAATGTACTTGGCTCGGTTTTATATGTTGCAGCCCACCCCGATGATGAAAATACAAGATTGATCGCTTATTTGTCAAAAGATAGATTATATCGCACGGGTTATTTGTCGGTGACGAGAGGTGATGGTGGTCAAAATCTGATTGGTGATGAGCAGGGGATAGACCTCGGTTTGATCAGAACACAGGAACTGCTGGCTGCCAGGAGTATTGATGGAGGGGAACAATTTTTTACCAGGGCATTTGATTTCGGATACTCAAAAAATCCTGAAGAAACGTTTACGAAATGGGATAAAGAAAAAATATTAAGTGATGTTGTTTGGGTGATCAGAAAATTTCAACCGGATATTATTATTACCAGGTTTCCTACAACCGGCGAAGGTGGGCACGGTCATCATACTGCCTCAGCTGTTTTAGCAAATGAAGCTTATTCTGCAGCAGCGGATCCCTCCCGTTTTCCTGATCAGTTAAAGTATGTTCAGATCTGGCAAGTGAAAAGAGTTTTATGGAACACGTTCAACTTCGGTGGCAACAATACGCAAAGGGACGATCAATTTAAATTGGATGTGGGCGGTTACAGCCCCTTGCTGGGAAGGAGTTATGGAGAGATTGCTGCGGAAAGCCGCAGCCAGCATAAGAGCCAGGGTTTTGGTGTGCCGGCAGGCAGGGGAGAGGCCATCGAATTTTTTACGGCCACAAAAGGTGATCAGCCAAAGAATGACCTGATGGAAGGCGTGGATATAAGCTGGAGAAAAATAAAAGGTGGCGTTGCAATAGAAAAGTTAGTCAATGATCTTGCCGGTTCATTTGACTTTTTACATCCCGAGAGATCTGTGAAAGGATTGGTTCAATTGTACAGAGCTCTTAAAGCGATGCCTGTCGGCTATTGGAGAAATAAGAAACTGGATGAAACAAAACAACTGATCGAACAATGCAGTGGCTTATGGATAGATGTATTTTCATCTGAGCAGTTTGCGGTACAAACCGACTCGATACGGTTCAATTTTCAATTCAACAACCGGCTGGGAGTGAATGCAACGCTAAAAGGTTTTTCTGTCAATGGTTATGATTCGACAATGAATTTGCAGTTGGCTAAAAACAGGAATATAAATTTTCCCAAAACATTTTTTGTTCCTTCTTCAAAGCCGCTAACCCAACCTTACTGGTTAGAAAATAAAATGGAGCAGGGATATTTTAATGTAACTGATCAAAGGAAAATTGGCATTCCTGATATTGAGCCGGGCTATACGGTATACGTTAAAGCAAATATTGAAGGGGAAGATTTTGATTTTTCCAGAAATGTAAAATACAAATTCACCGACCCGGTGAGGGGCGAGCTGTATTGGCCATTGGTTGTGGTTCCCCCGGTTATTATCACCCCAGCCGAAGACGTGAAAATCATCATGAATAAAAATGGTCAAACGGAAGGCGGTCTTTCCATAAAAGGACTAAAACGGAGTTTCGATGGAAAGGTTGTAGCCCTTTCAGAAAAGGATAAGAAAACGCTGAATAATTTCACTTTCACAACACAACAGGTAAAATTCAATACGAGGGACCAGGTATTGGGTTTTGATTATGCGGGAAAAGAGATCAGCACATCAACCAATGTTTTATTTGCCGTATCGGATACGGCGGGCAAAAACTTAATGACATTCGATAAACATGAGATAAAATATGATCACATTCCCGCCATAAACTACTTTCATGCTGCCGATGTGGCGCTGAAGGTTATCAATGTAGAAACCTATGGAACAAAGATTGGGTATATCGTTGGTGCCGGTGATAAAGTGCCCGAAGCACTGGAGCAAATGGGATATGAGGTCAATCGTCTTACTTTGAAAGAGATATCAAAAAACCCACTAGATAGATTTGACGCGATCATTGTCGGTGTAAGAGCTTACAATACTCTGGATTGGCTAGGTAATTATTATGAAAAGCTTATGAGATATGTGGAAGCCGGCGGTAATCTGATCGTTCAATACAATACAAATAATTTCATCAGTAATGTAAGATCAAAAATAGGCCCGTACAATCTTACAATTACAAGAAACCGTGTGACCGATGAGAATTCCCCGGTAACATTTTTAATTCCTGATCATCCTGCTTTAAATTTCCCAAATAAAATAAGCCAGGATGATTTCAAAGGGTGGATACAGGAAAGAAGTATTTATGACGCTGTTGATACAACCGGTAAGTATGAAAAAATTCTTGCTATGAATGATCCGGGAGAACAACCGGATGAGGGAAGTTTGCTGGTTGCAAAATATGGTAAAGGCTATTTTACATATACGGGCCTGGCATTTTTCAGACAATTACCCGCAGGTGTGCCAGGTGCATACCGTTTGCTGGCAAATTTGATAGCTTTAAACAGAAAAAAAGCGTTCTGATGAACAGGCGAGCCAGTGATTCAAGGAGAGTGATAGCGGTGATTGTTACAGTAATTATTGGATTGATATTGGGATTCCTGATCAAAAAAGTTCATATTGGGTTATTGATCGGGTTAGCAATGGGATTGCTGGTGTCCGGGATGGTAAGAAAACGATAATGAATAAAAAAATGTTCAATGCTCAACGCTCAACATGGTACCCTGTCTGTTGAAAATTGATCCTGATAGCTATCGGGATTGAGCATTTAAAACGGGAAAATGAACAATAGCAGTAATAAAGCCCCCTTATTCAAATCATGGACCTATTGGTACGTCCTCGTCATTGCTTTTCTTATCCTGTTGATCATTCTGTTTAGTCTTTTTACCAAAACTTACTCATGACCCAACTTGATTGGATAATACTGGGCATCACTTTAATTGCTACGATCGCTTACGGATTATATAAAAGCCGGACTACTCATAATCTCGACGGGTATATACTTGCCAATCGCAGCATGCCATGGGGGCTGGTGTTGCTAAGTATTATGGGAACACAGGCAAGCGCCATCACGTTTCTTTCGGCTCCGGGCCAGGCATATACGGATGGAATGCGGTTTGTTCAGTATTATTTTGGGTTACCAATCGCGATGGTTGTAATCTGTATTTTCTTCGTCCCTATTTTCAGCAAACTGAAAGTTTATACCGCTTATGAATATCTCGAAAACAGGTTTGACAATAAAACAAGGGCATTGACCTCGTTTCTTTTTCTTTTACAGCGCGGTCTTTCAACTGGTATCAGTGTGTTTGCTCCCTCTATCATACTTTCTTCCATACTTGGCTGGAATCTTTACTGGACAAATGTGTTTATGGGTGGTTTGCTGATCATTTACACGTTGAGCGGGGGGGCAAAAGCGGTGGCATATACACAGCGGTTACAACTCGTTATCATTTTTACCGGTATGTTCCTCGCTGCTTACATGGTGGTGACAATGCTGCCCGAAGGTTTTGGATTCAACGAAGCTCTACATACCGGGGGTAATTTGAATAAATTAAATGTGATCACAACCGGTATTACAGATGGAAAATTCAATTGGAGCGATCAGTACAATTTGCTGAGTGGCATTATCGGTGGTTTTTTTTTAGCGCTTTCTTATTTTGGAACCGATCAAAGCCAGGTGGGTCGTTACCTGACGGCAAAAAACCTGACCGAAAGCAGGATGGGACTTTTGATGAATGGATTTATAAAGGTTCCCATGCAATTTTTAATCCTTCTAATCGGTGTTTTGGTGTTTTCTTTTTATCAGTTTCATAAGGCCCCGATCTTTTTTAACCAGGCGCTCGCAGATCGGGCTGAGTTAACTGTTCATGGTGACAAACTGAGAGCGATCGAAAATGACTATGTGACAAGTTATTCCACGCTGCCCGATCTTCAGCAGTCATATTTGCGAATGAAAAAAGACAGCAATGTCGCTGAGGCTTTCCGGCTTAAAGAGCAAATCAAGGCAGTGAACAGCTATGCGGATTCTTTAAAAAAAGAATACAAGGCAACTTTAAAAAAAGCATTACCGGCGGCAGACACCAATGATACGAACTATATATTTCTGCGTTTTGTTGTTGATTACCTGCCGCAGGGATTGGTGGGCTTACTGATTGCCATTATATTCCTGGCCTCATGGGGCAGCATTGCTGCTGCATTAAATTCCCTGGCATCAAGTACCGTCGTTGATTTTCACCGTCGCTATTCAAAAAAAATAATCGAACCGGAATCAGAATTCAGAATTTCGCGCTGGTACACATTGGCATGGGGAGTCTTTTGCATAATTGTCGCCATGTTTGCCTATGATATTGGAAATAGCCTGATCGAAGCTGTGAATGTGCTGGGTTCTTTGTTTTATGGAGTTATTTTGGGGGTGTTTCTCGTGGCTTTCATTATGAAAGGAGTAAAAAATGGTACCGTTGTATTCTTAGCAGCGTTGCTTGCGGAAATCATGGTGCTTCTTGTTTTTACGTTCACAAAAATGGGATACTTCAAGTTGGGGTTTCTTTGGTTAAATCCTATTGGAGCATTTGGCGTAATTCTGTTTACATTACTGCTTCAGCTTGTGATGAACAAAAAGAAAACCCCGCCCGAGGCGGGGTCGTAAAGCTGTTCGGGAATAAATTATTTCAACGTCTTCTGAAGATCTTCATTCAATTTCACATAATCGTCATTCTTTGCTTTTTTGGCGATCTCAATTGATTTGTTTGAAACTGTCATTGCATCAGATTTTTTGCCCAGCATTTTCAACGCACGGGCTTTTTGATACAATATCCAGAAACCATCAGGATTTTGTGCATAAGCTTTATCCAGCCATTCCACTGCTTTATTCAGGTCTTTGTTGTTTTCGATATAGTAGAATGCGGCTCCAAAGTAAGGCCTGTTATCTCTTTCCATTGAATTTTTGATCTGTTCCATTACCTTACTATCTACATCAGAGGTTACAGGGAAACCTACATATATATTATCCCAGATCACGCCGATATCGCAACTGTTGCTTTTGATATTGTCAATACTGATCATCATTGTTTCAATCGGGAAAGGAAGGGTCTCGGGCTTTGCCGTCACTCTTACCACATCCTGGTCCTGTTTATAATCAGCGGGGCTTGTTACATCAGTTTGCTTTGATATGATAAATGTCCATTCAGATGCATTGGGAATTGTGAGCAGACCGTACTTACCCGCAGCAACTTTTTTACCGCCGATAGTAACTTCTTCGCCAAAGGTGATCGTGGTAGCGTTATTGGCTCCGGTTCTCCAAACTTTGCCATAAGGAACCAGGTCACCGAAGATTTTGCGCCCTTTTACCCCCGGCCGCGAATAAGAAATTTCAATGTTTGATAGCGCAAAGTTTTGTTTAATGTTAGCTGTAGGACTTGGTTGTGGCGTAGTTAATTGCTGTGCATCACATGAAATAATGAAGTATGCGGCAACAGCCAGTAAGATGATTTTTTTCATAACGAGACTATTTGTTTAGGACGACAAAGGTAGGGGAAAGACGGATTTTAGGTTTTAGATTTCAGATTTAAGATTTTTATTCGTGAAACAGGGATAATTGAAGACTTATTTCTGATCCACTGCGATTGAAATAGTTGTTTTAAATTTTCGGCCTTTTCTTTTCCATTTAGGCCCCTCTTTGAGAAGACGCTTTGCTTCCTCATCGCATTCTTTGCATTGAGAAGATTTAGTGACTTTAATATTTACCGGCTGACCTGACTTATCTACGTCAAAGCTCAGTTCAACGTCATTAAGAGCATTTTTAGCACGGACGTTTTCCGGTATCTTAATATTATTCTCCACATAAGTATTGTAATAGCCCCATCCTACTTCAGGTTCTTCCACTTCGGCGCTATCCTTTCTTGAAGCATGACTCAGTACCCTGCCAACCGGGTCGTATTGCATTTGATTTCTCGCGGTGGCGTCTTCCGTTAAAATAAGATTGTTGGGTTGCCTCGACGGAACAAGCCTGTAATTTTCGGAATTAAAGCCAAGTGACCTCACCTGCACATCCAACACGCTATCGCCTGAAACAAGGTTGAAGTAGCCTCTTATATCGGTATAAGTTCCTATATTATCGCGGGTATTCGTTACATTGGCAAACGGCACGGGTTTATTTTGAGCATCCACAACCCGGTAGCTGAAGCTGTTGTTTAACACCCGAGCCTGGGCAGCTCCTTCCACCATCGCTTTTGTCTTCATTGCAGCATTAGCCTTTGCTTTCTCTTTGAAACCGGGCCGGGCTGAGTCAGCAACTGCCCTCGGTACCTGCGCTTTTTCATTTAAGGCCTCTCTCTTCTCCGCTTCGTTGAGGACCACTACATCGTTTTTTTGCAAGTTAGCGTCGCTCTTCTTATAAGAATTTTCATTTTGATAGTCAGATTTCAGTGAATCAATTGTTACAAGGGCAAACGAACTGTTGAGATCGGTAGCTATTTGTGTGTTCTCCTTTTTAGTGGTTCTGGTTTTGACTGCAGCCGTGTCCGTCCCGGTCGTGCCAGGTAAATTGTTTGGAACAGCCTCATTTGTCCCGGTATTTGCATCTGGCTTACTTTCCTCCGCCTTTTCAACGTCTGCGATTGGGGTAAATGCCTTATTTTTTGTAGCTAATTGCTGCACAACAATACCAGCGCCAACCAGGACTATTATCGCCGCAGCAATTTTCAGCCACGCATATTTTTTACGATGAATTGGAATTACAGGGACAGTTGTGTCCACCTTTTTATTAAATTTTTCCTGCAGAATTCTTAGTTCTTCATCGGCATTTGCCGAATATTTATAACCTTCCAACGCATCAGCAAGGAATGGATCGTCCATGGCAGCTTTTTCCATTTCATGCATTTCGGCGGCAGTAAGTTTACTACTCCAATATTTTTCAATATCGGCTGCACTATAGTTTTTTATCGTTTTATTCTCTGGCACGCTTTTTCAATTCAGGTTCATATTTCCGACTTCAGACTTCTGACCTCCTGCTCTTGTTTATCCATGCAAAGTTTCAGATTTCTTCTTCCATTTTGGATCGCACTTCTTACATGATTCCATTCCCGGCCCGTCATTTCTACTATCTCGTTATAACATTTACCATCGAGGTAAAATAGTTTGATCATCATTTTTTGTTCATCGGAAAGGGAGTCGATGCACTTCTCTAATTTCTTGAAACTCTCCTCCTTTTCCTCCGAAGGAGTCCTGTCGGACATTACGCCATTCAGATGCACATCTTCTTCATTTTGCATAAGTAATGGCGATATATCTACTGTTTTCAGGTTCTTCGGTGTTCTGAGTTGCATCAGGCAATGATTCTTTGCCACCTGGTGCAGCCACCCGCGAAAATTCTCCACCCGATGTTTTTTCAGTTTCGATACCAGTTCCTCGAATATCTGCATGACCGCATCCTGGGCTTGCTCAGGTTCTTTAAGGTATTTCAGGCACACACCATATACCAGTTCCATATATCGCTGGTAAAGCTCGCCAAGTATTTTCAGATCACCTGAACCGTGATACAGGATAACCAGTTCCTCGTCGCTTTGGTTTGAGGATGATATGTTCTTTAAAAAAGCCAATGACTAAAATTAATAAGAAAAAATTGCCAAGTCCTTATGTAATTGTGAAAATATATTCATCTAAATAAGTGATCAAACCGGCGATTGAATCCATTCTGTCGTTCAGGATATTCTTGCCAATCAATAAAAAGTCTATGCCATGAGAAAGATAACCGGAGGAACAAAATGGTTGCTCCCTCTTGCAATTTTTGGTACCAGTGCCACGACAATTCTTATTTCCTCATTCGATAAAAGAAACGAACGTCTACGGGTGCCCGCGAAGTGCTGTAGTAATACGGGTATGCCACATGTCTGTGTGATGAAAACAATTCTTGGAATTGACACCAGTGAAGAAGGAAAAATGATAAGTAGCTTTGTTACCAGTCCCATGGTTGATTCGGCCTTAAAAAGAGGAATGAAATGGATAGTGACAGCACAAGGCCCGGATGGTGGCTGGGGTTCGGGGAATCACAGTATGCAGCACATAAGAGATCCACATGCGGTCGAAACCGACCCGGCTTCAACAGCGCTTGTGGGTATGAGTTTACTAAGAACTGGTAATACACTTGAAAATGGTGAATATGCTGCGGCGTTAAAAAAAGGGACTGAATATTTACTCCAGGCAATAGAAACTTGCCCGGATGATCAATTGCAGATTACCACGCTTAACGCTACACAACCACAGGTAAAACTCGGAAGGAATATAGATGTCATTCTTACCGCGCAGTTCTTTACCAACCTGCTTCGGTATGAATTGAAAGATGAGCAATTAAGAAAGCGGGTTGAAAGAGCGTTAGATAAATGTATCGCTAAGATCCAGAAGACACAAAGCAATAATGGGGCGTGGCAGCATGGAGGCTGGGCTCCCGTGTTACAGTCGGCTCTTGCAAACAATGCACTGGAAACTGCCGAGGACCTTGGCAGAAAAGTAGATACTACGGTTTTACGGAAGAGCCGCGATTACCAGAAGCTGAATTTTAATGCGGAGACAAGAAGTGCGGTGACCGGTGATGCAGCTGGTGTAATGTTGTATTCCGTCACCAGCAGCGTGAGAGCGAGTGCCAAAGAAGCCAGGAAAGCAGAACAGGAAGTTGCGAAAGCAAAGAAAGAAGGCAAACTCAAACCCAATGCAACTGTGTCTGAAGAAAATCTTGTTGCATTAGGATATAGCACAACAGAGTCAAAAAATCTTTTGACGGCATATAAAATAAATAAGGCCGCGACGAATGAAGCCATGAAAGACGAAGTGATGTCAGGTTTTGGAAACAATGGGGGAGAGGAATTCCTGAGTTTCTTAATGACCGGAGAAAGTATGTTGATGCAGGGAGGCGATAGTTTCAAGAAATGGTATGATATGATGAGTGCGAAACTGGTGAACATCCAAAACCCGAATGGAAGCTGGAATGGTCATCATTGCATAACAAGCCCCGTATTTTGTACCGCGACCTGTTTACTTATCCTTTCTATTCATAATGATATGCAGTTTTCATTTCAACCGGGCCAGAAATAATCATAACACAAAACTACTCCGGTCAATGTATTTAAATACAAGCGTACTGGCACCGCGAAATTGTACACCAGTTTGGGAGCAATCCATTTAATCGCCGGAGCCCCGGTGTTACGGGGTTCCTTTATACCAAGACATTTGACAGGGCCAAAAGAGCATATCGGCAAAAAGTAATTCTACTTCGTAAAATTTTGCTTGCAGGTAACACGGGCATTTT
>DASTIZ010000366.1:0-28510 GCA_035717045.1 Chitinophagaceae bacterium | reverse complement strand
GAGGATTTGCCACTTTAAGTTTGAAGATTAAAAAACTATAGTTTGTAAATGGACCCGCTTGAAAGAGATTTGCCAAATGGCATCCTTTAACCTAAGGCCTACGTTTTTAACCGGGCCCACGGTTAAGGCGTGGGCTTCTCGAAGTTGAGTATTCATTACGCAGGATTCATCCTGATCTTTCTGCCTTTGAATTTTTTGCCGTCAATTGCCCGTATCATTTGATTGGCCACATTCTTATTTATTTCGATCCAACTGTTCATTTCCTTGATATCAACCCTGCCAAGAACTTCTTTTTGTAATTCACTCATATCAAGTATGAATTGTAAAAAGCTTGCTTTATAAAAACCATCTTTTGTTCCCAGGTTTACAAACAACTTTGTATAATCAGCACCGCCACTGAATTTTCTACCTCTTGTATCGCGGTGCACTTCCCTTCTGCCACCGTCCATTCGTGGATCTCTGATCCGGTCGCGACTGTCTCTGGCATTCAGGTCTTCCGCGTTTTCATAATATTTCAGAAAACGATCGAATTCCAGTGCAGCAACCCGTTTCAAAACTTCTTCTTTAGTGATATGCGCAAATTTTTCCTGCAGCGTTGGCAGGTAAGTTTCATAATCACCATGACTGATATCTGTCTGCATCAGCGTATCCATAAAAGAAAAGAATTGTTTGCGGCAAACGTCTTTTCCTGATGGTATATCCAGCTTGTGAAAAGGAACCTGCACCAATCTTTCAATTTGCTTTATTCTCCCCACCTCACGATTGTTCACAATGCTCATGCAAACACCGGTTTTGCCTGCACGACCGGTTCTTCCGCTTCTGTGAGTATATACTTCAACATCATCAGGCAATTCATAATTGATAACATGCGTGATGCCCTGGACATCGATTCCTCGTGCGGCTACATCTGTTGCAATTAATAGCTGCAGCGTCTTATCCCGGAATTCTCCCATTACTTTATCACGTTGTGCCTGGGTCAGATCACCATGCAAGGCATCGATATCATAACCTTCGCGGGTGAGTTTTTCTGCTATTTTTTGCGCATCGGCCTTGGTTCTTGTAAAAATCAATCCATAGATGCCCGGATGAAAGTCGATCAGCCGTTTCAGCGTTTCATAACGATGATGAGGCGATGCCACATAGAATTGATGATCGATATTCTTAACCGCAGTATTGATCTTACCAACCGTGATCTCGACAGGCGACTTCATGTATTTCTTGCTCACTTTTCTTATTTCGGGCGGCATGGTTGCACTGAATAGCCAGGTACTTTCACGGTTAGGCGTGTTTTGTAAAATGAATTCAATGTCATCCTGGAACCCCATATTGAGCATTTCATCTGCTTCATCAAGTACCACATATTCTATTTTTTCAAGATTGATCGCTTTTCTTTCGATCAGGTCAATTAACCGTCCGGGGGTAGCTACAACAATTTGAACACCTCGCTTCAATTCCCTTATTTGTGTCCCAATGGATGTACCGCCATAAACCGCCAGCACACTCATAGCGGGAACAAATTTTTTAAACAGTTCGATTTCGTTCACGATCTGGATACACAGTTCTCTGGTTGGGCAAATTATCAGAGCTTGTGGATATTTGTTTTTGCTTTCTACCAGTTGCAATAGTGGAAGACCAAAGGCAGCCGTTTTTCCTGTACCAGTTTGTGCAAGTCCAACCAGGTCCTTTGTTCCGCTTAATAGAACAGGAATTGCTTTTTCCTGTATCGGCGTCGGCGTTTTGAATCCTAATTCGTTGGTGGCCAAAATCAATTTATCAACTAATCCCAAATCCTGGAAGGTCATCATCGGTTATAAAATTTCGGGTTTATATGCTGGTCCCAATAGCTATCGGGACTACGCAGGCGTGCAAAGGTAATTGTATTGAAGTTGAAGAAACTCTGTTTTATTAGGGCTATCACGCAGATTTCCATTTACGCCTGCCTGTCTTTCTGGTTTTCAAAAATTTGGCCAAATATTTGTTTTTGTTTACCTATCAATTAACCTCCGCCAGAGTCAATTCAGCGATTCCGTACTTATCGAAAAAGAACACAATACTCCTTGAATACCGCATAAGATTCCTGGTCTGTTACGTCAGCGTCAATGAATATGAGCACTCATTTTTATTGGAATTATGAACAGTATAGGCCAGGGTGAATGGACATAGCATGAAAATGAATTTGCTAATTTAAAACCAACGCGTGTAATTTCCAGTGGCGTTAGTTTTATCATGAACCAGGAGTGGCCACTGAACAATAAATAAAGATCAATTAAGATATCGAGATGGTTTCAAGACCCATCCTTTGATTGGCTGGCCAATTTTTGGTCAGCCTTTTTATTATCTATACTTATTGTATTAGCATGTTCATGCTCTTCCTGCAAAACCTTGCAATCAAATCGGGCAAAAATCCGCATTATCGTGCTATTGGGAACGTTTGCGTAAACATGCAATTTTGAGTTATCAATCTTAATAAATGAAAAATATCAAACATCTGCTGATCTTTTTACTATTGGTTGTAGCAACACTCGTGATACATGGCGGGACGAAATCAAAACCATGTGTTGTCGTGACTGAAACCAGGGAACTGAAAGAAAAAGCAGCGTTAACGGGATTTCCGGATATGATATCGTTTACCAATTATATTAATCAATGATTATTTACCCGGCCTGCCGGTACCAACGGCTTTCATTGGAACAGACAGGCAATAAAACCAACCAGCATGAAAAAGAAATTATTAACTCTAACAGCGATCAGCGCAGTGATTGCTGCAGTTTTTGTAGCCTGCCAGGATAGCAAGGCCAACGAAAAACAAAAAAGTATAGCCATGACTGAACAAGAAAAGATTAAACGTGGCGAATATCTTGTCAGTTCAATAGGATGTGATGATTGTCACTCGCCGAAAAAAGTGACGGCAACAGGTTTCGAGATCATTCCTGAATTACGCTTATCAGGGTTTAACCCGGCAATGGCTTCTCTTAAACCCTCAACCGATGCAGTAAAGAGCGGATGGGTGTTGCTTGCCTCCGATCTTACAACGGCAGTTGGCGCCTGGGGTCAGTCTTATGCGGCCAATCTTACCTCGGATGGAACAGGCATTGGCAACTGGAAAGAGGAACAATTCATAAAAGCAATTCGGGAAGGGAAGTATAAGGGATTGGATAACACCCGGCCATTATTACCACCGATGCCATGGTTTGTTTATAAGAACCTGACAGATGATGATCTGAAGTCGATTTTTGCTTTCTTAAGGTCAACAAAACCTGTCAGGAATGTAGTTCCAGAACCAATACCATTCAATAAACTTTAGCCAGAAAGACCGATCGTTAGCATGATCAGCCTGGGGCCCCCGATTGAAATCGGGGCAAATTTTCACATTGATATGCTATTTTATTGACACCGCGGGCAGAGAACTTTGTACTAAGTTTTTTACATGAAAAATAGAGTACATAGTAATCCAGTTGTAGGTAACAGGATCGAGTTCAAAGAGCTTTGCGAGGAAACAAGCGGAACAAGAACAGTAGCGGAAGTAATTTTAGGTCCCTGGGGTTCCGTTCCACTGCATTATCACAATGAATTTTCAGAATATTATGAAGTGCTGGAAGGCGAATTAAAAATGCAGGTAGGCAAAGAAATCAAAACCTTACGAAAAGGTGATTATGTTTTGGTCCCGATAAAAATGGTGCACCGTTATTTTAATGAAACTGATCAGCCAACAAAATTTAAGGTCGTAATTCAACCAGGAAACATCGGCTATCAATTGCTTGTATCGGTATTGAACGGTTTGGCAAGAGATGGGAAAGTGAGAAAAGACGGGTTACCCGGCAACTTGCTTATTCTTGGCTATTTGTCTGTTGCATCCGGCTCAAATGTCCCGGGGATATTAACATGGTCACAGCCTTTATTAAATTGGCTTTATAAACTTGCTATTAAAAAAGGGATCGATAAACAGTTGTTGTCAAAGTATTATTGAAGGACATTTCTGGGCAAAGTTTAGTAGATTGTAAGCTCCCTCATGAATAGATTTATTTGCCATATTTTTCTAATAAGCGCATTGTCTTTTTGTGGTTTTCAAAAGGCCTTAGCACAGCGGTTTAATTTTTCGTTTGAACAGTTCACTACGGACAATGGCCTGTCGCACGAGAGCATCATCAGCATAACAAAAGACAGGGATGGTTTTCTCTGGCTCGGAACCGCAAATGGCCTTAACCGTTTTGATGGAATTTCTTTTAAGGTCTTTCAAAATATTCCGAATAATGATCAATCTCTTCCCGGGAATTATATTGCAGGCACCACGCTCGATAAAAAAGGATTTTTATGGGTGGCAACAAATAATGGTCTTTGCCGGGTCGATACCCGAACGTTGAAAATCGACCGGATTGACCTGAAAGCCACTGGTGATGCTCATCCAAGGCAAGATGCGATGTATGGTGAATTTGATTCAAAAGGATCAGGCTGGTTCCTGGTGAATGAATTCCTGTACTCAATTGACCAGGAAACATTCAAATGGAAAAGATATCTGCTACCGACCACGCGGTTTCATGCAAATTTTGTCGAGATTGACAGTAAGGATCGTATATGGATGAATATTGGAAGAGCAAAGTATTCCTTCGATCCAAAAACTGAAAAGTTCAGGTATCTTTTGGGTTATGATTGGAATCATAGAGATTCAGATACACTTTGTGGTTACGTAAGAGAAGATGCAAATGGAAAACTATGGATGAACTCATGGTCTGACGGATTCTTTATGTGGGACGATAACCGGCAGCAGTTTGTACGATTACAAACTCCTGCTGAATCCATGACCGTCTTTCAATTTGACAAAGATGAACAGGGAAGGCCGTTTATCTGGTGTGGTGGAGGTGCCTATGGGTTAATGGCCTATGATACAATTGAAAAAAAATTCTTTCAATTCAAAAATGACCCGAGGGATAAATACTCTCACAATCTTGGGCAGGGCACTTGCATATTTCGTGACAGCAGTTCAGGAATAGTTTGGATCGGTACCGAAAATGGTCTGGAGAAATATGATCCGTACACAATACGGTTTCACCGGTACAGAATCTGGCAACAAAAAGATGAATTAACCAACTCTCAGTATTTCTTCACAAGTGGTTTCGTGCAGGATAAAACTGATGCAACCGGTAACACCTGGTGGATGAGTGTGTGGATCGGCGGTGTTTACAAATGGAACAGGAATAAAGCTGGGGATAATGAAGACATCAAACAAGTGGATGGCATTAAAGACGCAGGCGTGTTTTCAATAGTACAGGCGCAGGACGGGATGATCTGGATAGGTCATGGACTAGGTGTTCAGGTTTTGGATCCAAGGTCAGGCAAATCCATTAAACATTATGTTGATTTTTTCCCTGACCCTAAAAAAAGGCGAACAGTCACCAATCTATTCGAAGATGCAAAATCAAACATGTGGATGGCCACTTACCAGGGATTGTATTCATGGCAAAGGGATGGAGACTCCGTAGTCAATTGGAGTAAGAAAATTCCAGCTTTGAATGGACTGTACAACCCACTGGTTCGCCAGGATGCAGAAGGATTTATATGGACCACGTCTGAAAAGGGGGTTATTCGTATTGATCCTGTAAAAAACGAAGCCGTCTTTTTTGATAACAGTAAAAGAAAGGGAAAAAAATTACCGGATGATGGTCTTGGTCATTTACTGATAGATAAGACACAGCATATTTGGGTAGCTGGTGTGGGTTTTATAGCCCAGCTTGATAAGAATGGTGAAGTAATGAATCTTTATGACAATAAGAATGGCTATAATGGAACATCGGTGTTTAATATGGCTGAAGATCCACAACGCTTTCTTTGGATAGCCACGGATAACCGGCTTCACAGGCTCAATCCGCGAACCGGACGCTTTGATTATTTTGATAAAAATGATGGCTTATTCAATAATAAGATCGGTGACGGTCTGTATATGAGCCGGGAAGGCGAATTGTTCATTGGCTTTAATGGAGCGATGAACAGTATTCATACCGGCAAGATCGCTTTTAATAAAAAACCTCCCGTTGTTTTTGCTTCAAGATTGAATATAAATGATCGATTAAGAAATTTTGATGAGAATAATAAAGTCGTGGTACAACCCGGTGAAAGAAATATTTTCATTGAATTTTCTGCCCTGAACTATAGTCAATCGCAAAAAAATCGTTTTGCTTTTTTGCTTGAAGGCTATGATTCGTCATGGCGATACACGAGTGACAGAGTCGTCAACTTAATGAATTTGGAGGGTGGTACACACATACTGCATGTAAAAGCCAGTAACAATGATGGTGTATGGAGCAAGGAGACCGCATATGCAATTAAGGTAATTCCGCCCTTTCACAAAACGGCCGGGTTCAGGATACTCATTGCCGGGCTGATCATCTTATTGTTAGCGCTCATTTATATCTATAGAAAACAAGAATCGAAAAGGCTTGAGAAGATCCGCAATCGTATAGCTACAGATCTTCATGATGACATGGGTTCAACGCTGAGTAGCATCCGCATCTTTAGCGATGTGGCGAAAAAACAAATTGAAGAGGTTAGACCGGAAACAGTACAATTGCTGGACCGTATCAGCAACAATGCAACGTCGCTTTCCGAGAACATGCAGGATATCATCTGGACGATCCGGAGTGACAACGATACCCTCGAGGATCTCGTTTCAAGAATGAGAGAATTCGGTTTGCGGGTTTGTGATGCAAAGCATATTAAGTTTACTACTGTTGTTTCGCAAAGTTTCAAAGCATCGAAACTGACATTGGAACAAAGAAGAAACCTGTACCTTATTTTCAAAGAAGCACTGAATAATGCAGCCAAGTATTCGCAATGCACCCAGATAGACCTGATTCTGAATCTCAAGAACCGTTTTTTGAAGTTGGAATTGATTGATAACGGAAAAGGGTTTGCCGTCGAGGCCGTAAAACGAGGGAACGGTTTGAACAACCTGGAAAAAAGGGCCAAAGAAATAAATGGGCAGATCGAGATAAAATCAGAACCCGGAAAAGGCACCCGTGTCAACCTGATGGTGATCCTTAAGAAAAAGCTGTTGGCCGAGAAATAATTCACATAATCATGTTATAAAGATATCGGTACCCCAAGCTAACTTTAGAGTATGGAAAGAATAACAGTAGTTTATTACGAGGACAATGCCAACCTGCGGGAGGGTATCTCATTTCTGATCCAATCAACGCCGCAGTTGGAGCTGTTGGCCACGTTTAGTAATGCTGATACGGTGAAAACCGATACTGAACAGTTAAAGCCCGATGTTATTTTAATGGATATTGATATGCCGGGTATTAATGGAATTGATGCCGTTGCTATTGTAAAGGCTGTCTCCCCGAAAACACAAGTAATCATGTTGACCGTTTTTGATAACGAAGAAAAGATATTCAATGCGATTCGAAACGGGGCCAGCGGTTATTTATTAAAGCATACTCCGCCATCGGAGATCATTGAATCAATTTTTGATGTAAATAAAGGTGGCTCGCCGATGACAGCCAATGTGGCAAGAAAAGTATTGCAGTATTTTCATTCACAACCTAAAGCACAGAAACAGGATTATAATTTATCGGAAAGAGAATTACAAATCGTAAAGGGACTTGTTAGCGGGTATAGTTATAAGGCGATCGCCTCAGAATTATTTATCAGTATCGATACTGTGCGTTCTCACATTCGCCGTATTTATGAGAAACTTCATGTGAATTCCAAAACAGAAGCCGTATTAAAAGCCATTAACGAAGGTCTTGTTTAGTTGTTCATCACTACGCAAGAAAAAGCCGTCTTCGATTTATCGGGACGGCTTTCATATTTGGTACTGGATGCTGGATACTGGATGCTGGATGTTAGATATCTGGTTCCCGGTATCTGGTAACCGGTATCTAACATCCCACCATCTATCACGCTGCCGCTTTATTCGTCTGCTCCCCCGTTGGGCTGAATTTCCCTCTTATCATTTGCCACCTGTCTATTGGTAAAACCCGTTGTGTTGTGTTGATCAGCTTTTCAATAATTGTTGAAGAGGCATGTTCAGCTATTCCGTTTATCCAAATCAAAATCTCAGCATTGCTCAATTCTTTCAGGATTTTGCCGGTATACCATGTGCACGCTTCAGGAGTAGATTGTTTTAGCATTTCTACCTCCAGGATCACTAATTGTTTGTCGGTATAATTTGACCATAACAATTCATTCACTACTGTTTCTTCTTTATTCATATGTTGCAATACCGCGGCGGTAAATTCAAAGAAAGCAGCCTGTAACTGAAGACCAAAAGTTATCATTTCGTTTTTGGTAGTGAGTTCTTTGTAACGATCAATTACATGGTCAACAGCCTTTGCAAGTTTTTCATCTTTTGCATTGGTTTGTTCGATCATCGCAACAATATAAGGTGCATACAAAACCACTGAATGGTAAAGGATGCTGTCTTCCTTGCTCAGATGGTACAAAAATGAGCGGGTCGTTTGCTTCACAATTTCTATGGCAGCATCTGCCTGCTTTGCTTTTGTAAAATCTGTCTGCTGGATCCTTGCTCCCGCATCAAACAACATACTTCGCAACCCCTTGTGGGTTCTTTTAAATATGTTGTATCTCTGTTCTTGTTTCATGGCCCTGGTTGTTTGGTTTAGTGTTATCATGAGTATTATGACGCAAATATGCATCGAAAGTTACTGTCGCAGGATAGCATAACCATGTGAAAAACAAATGTTAGGAGTTAATTTACGTTAATGGAATACCACAAACCGGTAATGGTCATACACGAGTGGTAAATGTGATTAACCAAAGGTTTTTTAAGCTGATGTATTTCGTACACAAACCGATCAAGAATTTGTTAATGATGATTTGGAGGCTTCAAAAAATAGTAAAAAGGATACTATTGATTCAACAAAGGAACGAAAAGGTCAAAATCCATGTGAATGCCGTTAGCATGGGTTAGAAAAATCCGGTGCGGATACCAAGAATGGTGATGAATGCGTTATTAAACTAATTAAAATCTAACATGAAAAAACTAGTTCTCCCTTTGCTGTTTTCCGCATTTTGTTTGAATATTTATTCCCAAAAGAAAAAAGACCCATCAGAAAAAGAATCTTTGTTTCGCTGGGGATTTAAGGCCGGAGTTAATCTAAATAAGATAGAGGGAAGATCGTTTAAAAATGAGTTTAAATACAACTACTCGTTAGGTGGTTTCATGCAAATCAACATTACCAGAAAATTCGGGATCCAGCCTGAACTGAATTTCGTTCAAACATCAGCCGAACAGTCGGACGATATTACCGTCATTTATGATGACCTGTTTCTGGAGGGGGAACAGAAAAAAGCCAAACTCGACTATTTGAAACTTGCGGGCTTGCTGAATATTGACATTGGCCCGTCGCAGAGAGTTAAGCTCCAGTTGGGCCCTCAATGGGGTATGTTGGTAAGTGAGGCTGTAGATAGTGTCAAAACCACCAGGGACATCTTTAAAAAAGGGGAGTTGTCGGTTTTGGGCGGTCTTATGCTGCAACTGCCTCTGGTTCATATTGGCACGCGATACGAAATCGGCTTGACCAACATCAATGGTATCGATAACCAGGACAAATGGAAAAGCCAAACCTGGAACTTTTTTGTGGGCATCACTTTATAGAAATCTGGATAAAAATTTCTTTTCCAAATCTTTGCCTGATACAAGGCATCCCCCTATCTTTGCGCTCCCAAATTCAAAGGGGGGATTTTACTCATGTCGCAGAGAATCAGAATCAAATTACAGTCTTACGATCATAACCTGGTTGACAAATCAGCGGAAAAGATAGTAAAGACAGTGCGCAGCACGGGCGCTGTGGTGACAGGGCCTATTCCTTTGCCTACGCGTAAAAAGATCTTCACTGTATTGCGTTCACCACACGTAAATAAAAAAAGTCGTGAACAATTCCAGCTCGCCACCCATAAGCGCTTGCTGGATATTTACACTTCTTCCAGCCGTACGGTTGACGCGCTCAGTAAATTGGATCTGCCCAGTGGGGTAGAGGTTGAGATCAAAGCGTGAACCACGATTGTCAGGATTGATTGGATTTGTGCGGAAAACTAGTTAGTTCTTTTTAATAAACAATGTTCTCTCATCTGCCAACTTCTGAAAAGAAATAAAGCAGCTCTGAGTCTGCCGGGATGATTTCATCATAAATTGTTGAAATCCTGAAAATCCCGGTTCAAATAAAAACAAGCCATTCAGGGTTTGTTTACTGCCGGTACTTCTGGAAAAAGGAAAAGGTCGGTGGCAAACGGGGATTGAAGTGATCTCATTAGTTTTTTACTGGCGAGGCATTCGTTAAACTGATGACAACTGTCCCAATAATCCTGCAGGCACAAATTGAAAACAATGAAAGGTATTATTGGGAAAAAAGTTGGAATGACCAGCGTCTTCGATCCCTCGGGCAAACAAACAGCCTGCACAATTATCGAAGCCGGTCCTTGTGTGGTTACACAAGTGAGAACAAAGGAAAACGATGGCTACGAAGCTCTTCAACTTTCTTTTGGGGACAAGAATGATAAACACTCAAACCAGGCTGAAAAAAACCACTTCTCAAAAGCAAACACATCTCCCAAAAGATTTTCCAAGGAGTTCCGCAACTTTTCTCTTCAAAAAAATATTGGTGAAACTGTAACTGTTGACATCTTCTCAGAAGGTGAGCAGGTTGAGGTAGTCGGTACTTCAAAAGGTAAAGGTTTCCAGGGCGTGGTTAGACGTCACGGTTTTACCGGTGTTGGTGGTGCTACCCATGGGCAACACGATCGTCAGAGAGCTCCGGGTTCACTCGGTAACTCATCTGATGCGAGCCGTGTCATGAAAGGCATGCGTATGGCTGGTCGCATGGGGAATGATCGTGTGAAAATGAAAGGATTGAAAGTTGTGAAAATTTTTCCTGATAAGAATTATATCCTTGTTAGCGGATCAATTCCCGGCTATAATGGTTCAATTGTTTTGATTCAAAAATAATTTCCAATCGAAGAGAGGAGCATGCTTTGTCTCTACAAAAAATATAAATGATGAAAATCGATGTTTTAAAAATAGATGGAAAGAAAGCCGGCAGAAAGGTCGAATTGCCAGACGATGTTTTTGGTGCTGAACCCAACCAGCATGTCGTTTATCTTGCCGTAAAACAATACCTGGCTGCACAACGGCAGGGAACACATAAAGTGAAAACCCGTGCCGAAGTAAAAGGTGCAAGTCGCAAGCTTCATCGTCAGAAAGGTACTGGTGGCAGCCGTAAAGGAAATATCCGAAACCCATTATATAAAGGTGGCGGTACTGTATTTGGGCCTAAGCCGCATGGCTATGACATCAAGTTGAACCGTAAAGTAAAAGACCTTGCCAAAATCTCTGCTCTTTCATCTAAAGCTAAAGAAAACGCCATCGTAGTTGTAGAGGATATCAGCCTGGATGCTCCGAAAACAAAAAGTTTTACTGATATACTCAGTAATCTGGAAGTGTTTGGTAAAAAGACATTGTTTGTGATGCCGGAGTATAATGACAATGTGTACCTGAGCTATCGTAATGTGCCGTTTGTAAAGGGAACATTGTTGAGCGATATGAATACTTATGATGTCGTGAATGCTGATGTGCTAGTGTTAACAGAAGGAGCGGCGAAGATTTTTAGCGAAGCAGAAACTGAAGCGGAAGCTTAATATAAATTTTAAAAAGTTGATCAATGAAACTTTCAGACGTATTGATAAAGCCGATCTTAAGTGAAAAAGCAAATAACCAGCAGGAGAAACTGCGTCGTTATGCTTTTCGCGTTGATAGGAAAGCAAACAAGCTTGAGATCAAAAAGGCTGTGGAGATTTTTTATGGGGTAACGGTTGTGGATGTAAACACAGTGGTTGCCCCGGCAAAAAGTAAAACCCGCTATACAAAAGCAGGTTTTATTTCGGGTCAGAAACCTTCCTATAAAAAGGCATTTGTAACAATTGCTGAAGGTGAAACGATAGATCTTTATTCGAATATATAATAGCAGATGACGATTTTTGATTTCTGATAAATCCGAAATCTAAAATCTAAAATCTAAAATCAAAAAGATGGCACTTAAAAAATTTAAACCGGTAACAGCAGGCACAAGATGGAGGATTGGAAATGCTTATGCTGAAGTAACTACCAATGTTCCCGAGAAAAGCCTGGTAGAGACCAAGAAAAGATCCGGCGGTCGTAACACATCTGGTCATTTAACGATGCGTTACATCGGTGGTGGGCATAAAAAGAAATACAGGCTCATTGACTTTAAAAGAAATAAAAAGCAGGCAGAGGCTACGGTGAAAACAGTAGAGTATGATCCCAATCGTTCATCTTTTATCGCGTTGGTTGAATATGCAGATGGAGAAAAGAAATATATCATCGCGCCGCAGGGGCTGACAGTGGGAATGAACGTAATCAGCGGTGATGATGTAGCCCCCGAGATCGGGAATGCATTGATGTTGAAAAATATGCCGTTGGGTACAATGGTGCACAATATTGAAATGCAACCGGGCCAGGGTGGAAAGATAGCAAGAAGCGCAGGCTCATCAGCTCAACTAACGAACAAGGAAGATAAATATGCAGTGTTGAAGATGCCAAGCGGCGAATTAAGAAAAGTATTGATCAATTGTTATGCAACGGTAGGTATCGTGGGGAACAGTGATCATGCGTTGCAAAGCATGGGTAAGGCAGGTAGAAACAGGTGGAGAGGTATTCGTCCCCGCAACCGCGGTGTTGCGATGAATCCCGTTGATCACCCAATGGGTGGTGGTGAAGGTAAAGCTTCGGGAGGTCATCCAAGAAGCCGTACCGGTAAATATGCAAAGGGAGAGAAGACAAGAAAACGACATAAAGGAAGTGATAAGCTGATCCTTCAACGTAAAAATGGAAGCAAGATAACAAAATAGGAAGTCACAGTAACAAATGACAAGCTCAATTGGTCTTTGGAATTTGAAAATGGAATTTAAAAATATATGGCACGTTCAGTAAAAAAAGGTCCTTATGTAGCGTCGCATCTTGAAAAAAAGGTGTTAGCTGTAAACGAAGGCAAAGCAAAAAAAGGTGTAATTAAAACATGGAGCAGGCGTTCAACGATCACTCCTGATTTTGTAGGGCACACTTTTGCTGTCCATAACGGGAATAAATTCATTCCCGTGTATGTTACGGAGTTTATGGTGGGTCATAAGTTGGGTGAATTTGCACCAACGCGTCAGTTCAAAGGACACTCGAGTAAGAAAATAGAAGCAACAGCATAAAGAGTCGAGAGTCGGTAGTCCATAGTCAATAGTAGACTAAGAACTATGAACTCAAAACTAAAAACTAATTAAATGGAAGCAGTAGCAAAACTCAGAAACTATCCCACGTCGCCACGCAAGATGCGTTTGCTGGCTGATATGATCCGTGGCAAAAAGGTGGATAAAGTATTAGGAATACTTGAGCACAATCCCAAGCATCCGGCCGTGCCTTTGCGTAAGCTTGTGTTAAGTGCGATCAGCAACTGGAAAGCGAAGAATGAAGATGGAGATGTTCATGAGTTGGTTGTAAAAACGATCATGGTTGATGGCGGAAGAACGTTGAAGCGTATGCGCCCGGCTCCGCAGGGGAGGGGATATCGCGTCCGCAAGAGAAGTAATCATGTAACTCTTGTCGTCGATTATCCCCCGGTGATCACCGAAGAGTTAATCCAGGAAGTTATCAGCGATGAGCACAAAAAGGAAGTTGAAGAAATAGCCGCCGAGATCGAAGCAGTAGCCGCTGCTGATGAAGCAAAGCCAAAAAAAAGAGCGACTAAAAAAGCAGCTTCTAAAGAAAAAGGGGAAGAAGAAACGAAAGCGCCAAAGAAAAGAACAAGAAAAACAAAATAACAAAAAACAAATCCCAAATTCCAAAGGGTGTCGATGCCTGGAATTTGAGAGTTGAAATTTAAAAATCAAACATGGGTCAGAAAGCAAATCCGATTGGTAACAGGTTAGGCATCATCCGCGGTTGGGAATCCAACTGGTATGGCAGCAAAAAAGATTTTGCCCATAAGCTGATTGAAGACAACAGGATAAGAACTTACCTGAATGCCCGTATCAACAAAGGTGGTATTTCAAAGATCGTTATTGAAAGAACACTCGGGAAGCTGATCGTTACTATACACACATCTAAACCGGGTATCATTATCGGTAAAGGAGGGGGTGAAGTTGACAGAATCAAAGAGGAGTTAAAGAAATTGACCAATAAGGAAGATGTTCAGATCAACATTCTTGAGATCCGTCGCCCGGAGCTGGATGCCATGATCGTCGCTGATACCATTGCAAGGCAAATTGAGAATCGTATCAACTATAAAAGAGCGATCAAAATGTCGATAGCTTCTGCTCTTCGTATGGGAGCCGAAGGAATAAAAGTAAAAGTGGCTGGTCGTTTGGGTGGCGCTGAGATTGCCCGTACCGAAGAGATCAAGCAGGGTCGTGTGCCTTTGCATACGTTCCGAATGGATATAGATTATGCAAACGTATTTGCGCTTACCGTATATGGAAAGATCGGCATCAAAGTTTGGATCTGTAAGGGTGAAGTGTTGGCAAAGAGAGACCTGAATCCAAACTTCGTTGGCGGTAAGAGCGATGTGACTGACCGCAGAGAAAGAAGGGATATGGACAGGGGAGGTGACAGACGAGATGACCGGAGAGGCGGTGGAGGTCCGAGAGGTGGTGGTGACAGACGAGGCGGAGGCGGCGGTGAGAGAAGAGGTCCGGGTGGCGGTGGAAGAAGCGGCGGGCCAGGCGGTAGGAGTGGAGGTGGTCAAAGGGGCGGCGGCGGTGGTCCGAGGAGGCAAGGATAAGATAAGGTTGAGGTTAAGGTTAAGCACAGGAAACAAGAAACTCGTAACTAGAAATTTTATAAAATGTTACAACCGAAAAGAACGAAACACAGGAAAGCGCAGAAGGGTCGTATGAAGGGTAATGCAAAAAGGGGAGCAACTATTGCATTTGGTTCCTACGCCTTAAAAGCACTCGAGCAGCATTGGATCACGGATCGTCAGATCGAAGCGGCCCGGCAGGCCCTGACCCGCGAAATGAAGCGTGAGGGTAATGTATGGATCCGCATATTTCCTGATAAGCCAATTACCCGCAAGCCGCTTGAAGTGAGAATGGGTAAAGGTAAAGGTAATCTTGAGTTTTGGGCTGCCGTTGTAAAGCCAGGCCGTATTTTGTTTGAAGTGGATGGTGTATCAGAAGCAGTAGCCAAGGCGTCTTTATCACTCGCCGCTGGCAAACTGCCGATCAAAACAAAGTTTATCGCGAGACGAGACGTAGTTGGTATCTAAAAGATTTAAAACGACATACCATGTCAAAGAAAATAGATTATTTAAAAAGTATCCAGGGTCTTAATGAATCAGACCTGCAGGCTCGCATCAAGGAAGATGAATTGCGGTTGAAGAAATTACAGTTTGCTCATTCTATTTCTCCATTAGAGAACCCGGTGAGCATCCGCGGGCTTCGTCGTGACCTGGCAAGATTGAAAACCGAATTAAAGAAAAAACAATCAGAAGAATGAAGTCAGAGGTCGGAAGTCTGATTTCAGACCTCTGACCTCAGACCTCAGACATCAGAACTCCCCCGAAGGGGTTCCCTTCGGAAAAAACTGAACAAATATGGCAGAAAGAAATTTGAGAAAAACAAGGATAGGTGTTGTTACCAGCAACAAGATGGCAAAGACGATCACTGTTGCCGTTGAAAGAAAGGTAAAGCATCCTATGTATGGAAAATTCTTAAAGAAGACCACCAGGTTTCATGCACATGATGAAAAAAATGAGTGCAGCATCGGTGATACGGTAAAAATTATGGAAAGCCGCCCGCTAAGCAAGACCAAGCGTTGGAGACTGGTAGAAGTGGTCGAGAAGGTGAAATAAAATTTTAGATTTTAGATTTTGGAGTGCGGATTTATGCAACGTCATCTGAAATCTAAAATCGCAAATCCGAAATCTAAAATTGTTATAAGATGATTCAGCAAGAAAGCCGATTGAATGTAGCCGATAACAGTGGTGCCCGCGAGGTTCTGTGTATTCGTGTGCTGGGTAACAGCGGTCAGCGCTATGCAGGGATTGGTGATACAATTGTGGTAACTGTAAAAGACGCGTTGCCTGCAGGAGGTATTAAGAAAGGGACAGTAACAAAAGCCGTAATCGTAAGGACCACAAATAAGCTGCGTCGCAAAGATGGTTCCTATATCCGGTTTGATGACAACGCCGTTGTATTGTTGAACCAGGCCGACGAACCAAGAGGTACTCGCATATTCGGACCGGTTGCGAGAGAATTGCGTGATAAGGGCTACATGAAGATTATTTCTTTGGCGCCTGAAGTATTATAAATCGCGAACGTGAGACGTGAATCGTGGCCGGCTCATAAAAAATTGAAAAGTGATACGCACGACTGATGATTCACGACTGACGAAAAATTAATTTGACAATCTCAATAGAGAATAAAAATGAAAGCAAGATTCAAACCGAAGTTTAACATCAGGAAAGGCGACAGGGTAGTTGTGATCGCTGGTGACGACAAAGACCTAAGCAAGGCCCGCACAGTAAAAAAAGTGCTGGTTGATGAAGCCCGTGTGATCGTTGAAGGCGTAAATATAGTAACAAAACATTCCAAGCCTTCTGCTCAAAACACCAAAGGTGGTATTGTGAAGATGGAAGCGCCGATCCACATCAGCAATGTCATGTTGTATGATGCAAAAGAAAAGGCCGGCTCAAAAGTCAGTAGGGAAAGAGAAGATGGAAAGACAGTTCGTATCTCAAAGAAGTCAGGCGAACGAATCTAAAAATTTGAATTATGAGTACACAAACATATACGCCCAGGTTAGCAGCAAAATACAAAAAAGATGTTGTGCCTGCGCTGGTAAAGAAATTTGGCTATAAGACGGTGATGCAGGCCCCCAGGCTGGAAAAGATCTGTTTGAACCGTGGTATCAATGGAGCTGTGAATGATAAGAAGCTTGTTGACATTTCAATAGAAGAACTGTCAACGATCAGCGGGCAGAAAGCCGTGTCAACGATGTCGAAGAAAGATATTTCGAATTTCAAACTCAGGAAGAACATGCCCATCGGCGCAAGAGTTACTCTTCGTGGGGATAAGATGTATGAGTTTCTTGACAGGCTGATCGCGGTTGCCCTCCCCCGTGTTCGTGACTTTAAAGGAGTAAATGAAAAATCATTTGACGGTCGTGGTAACTATACGTTGGGGGTAACCGAGCAGATCATTTTTCCCGAGATCGACATAGATAAGGTAAATCGAATTACCGGTCTTGATATCACGTTCGTAACAACGGCCAATTCCGATGAGGAGGCTTATGAGTTGCTGAAAGAGCTGGGAATGCCGTTTCGGGACATTAAAAAATAATATTGAAGATTTTAGATTGCAGATTGCGGATTTGATTAACCGTCTTTCGCAATCCGAAATCTGAAATCGTAAATCTAAAATTGAAAAATGGCAAAAACATCAGTAACAGCCAGGCAGAAAAAAAGAGAAAGAATGGTTGCTCAGTATGCTGAGAAACGCAAAGAGCTTAAGAAAGCCGGCGACTGGAAGGCATTGGATGAGCTTCCGAAGAATTCTTCAAAGGTAAGATTGAAGAATCGTTGCCAGATCAGCGGCCGTCCAAAGGGTTATGTAAGATATTTCGGTATCTCAAGGATCGCCTTGCGTGACATGGCGCTGGACGGAAAGATACCGGGATTGAAAAAGGCAAGCTGGTAGGCTGGATGCTGGATGCTGGATGCTTGATGAACAGTATCTGATATCCAGGATCCAGAATCAAACAAAATTTAGAACTGATCAATAAAAAATATTATGGTAACAGATCCTATAGCAGATTTCCTTACAAGAGTCCGTAACGCACAAATGGCGGGGCATCGTATCGTGGAAATTCCGGCATCCAATTTAAAAAAGAGGATTACAGAAATTCTGTACAACCAGGGATACATTCTCAAATACAAATTTGAGGATGACAGCAAGCAGGGTGTGATCAAGATCGCGCTGAAATACGATGTGCAAACAAAGCAACCAGCCATCCACAGTTTAGAAAGAATCAGCCGCCCCGGTTTGCGTACGTATGCGAAACCGGATGAGTTTCGCCGGGTTAAAAGCGGTTTGGGTATCGCCATTATTTCTACATCGAAAGGCGTGATGACCGATAAAGAAGCGAAAGCGCAGAATGTAGGAGGTGAGATCCTTTGTTACGTGTATTAAATTTCAGATTTCGGATTGTAGATTTTAGATTTTGTCTGGAATCTGCCGCTGGTCGATAAATCCGAAATCGCAAATCCTCCGAAGGAGTTCCTTCGGAACAAAATCTAAAACATTTATCGATATGTCTCGTATAGGTAGAAAACCAGTAGCAGTTCCAAAGGATGTTACCATTACAGTTGGTAACGACGGTGTGCTGACTGTAAAAGGTCCGAAAGGAGAATTAAAACAGTCAATCGATCGTGATATAACGGTTGAGGTAAAAGATAATGAAGTGACGTTCACCCGTCCTACAGACCAGATCCGTCATCGTGCATTGCATGGTTTGTATCGCTCATTAACCGCTAATATGATCAAAGGGGTCACAGAGGGGTATAAAAAGAATCTGGAACTGATCGGTGTTGGCTTCAAAGCCAGTAACCAGGGGAATGTTCTTGATCTTTCTTTAGGGTATTCGCACAATATCATTTTTGAAGTACCTAAGGAACTGAAAGTAGCAACAGTTACGGAAAAGGGGCAGAATCCGACGATCAGTCTGGAGGGAATCGACCGCCAGTTACTTGGACAAGTGGCCGCTAAGATCCGTGGTTTGCGGAAGCCTGAACCATATAAAGGAAAAGGGGTACGTTACATTGGTGAGTTTGTACGGAAGAAAGCGGGTAAGGCGGCTGGTAAGTAAGGAACAAGTTGCCGGTTGCTGGCTGCTGGTTGGTGGCGATCGGGATGTGACATAAATAACCAGAAACTAGAAAAGAAATCAAAATATGAATCCGAAAGCAAAATCAGTGAGAAGGCAGAATATACGTCACGGTATCCGCCGAAAAATAAATGGTACTGCGGCAAAGCCTCGTCTCTCTGTTTTCAGAAGCAATACTGAGATTTATGCGCAGCTGATCGACGATGCGAATGGACATACCTTGGCGTCTGCATCTTCAAAAGATAAAAGCATTGTTGCGCAAAAAGGAAACAAGTCTGAAAAAAGCAAATTGGTTGGTTCGGCTATCGCTGCAAAAGCTTCCGAGTTAGGTTTGAAAGAAGTGGTATTTGATCGCGGAGGTTATTTATACCACGGACGTGTAAAGGCAGTGGCTGACGGGGCACGAGAAGGAGGCCTCAAATTTTAGATTTTATCTGAGATATACGGCTCGATTCTAAAATCTGAAATCCAAAATCTAAAAACGTAAATCGTTATAAATGGCAAAAGTAAATCTGAACAGAGTAAAAGCCGGCGACCTTGAGTTGAAGGATAAGGTAGTAGCTATTAACCGTGTTGTAAAAACAACAAAAGGTGGTCGTTCCTTTAGTTTTTCTGCATTGGTGGTTGTGGGAAATGAAAATGGAGTAGTTGGTCATGGATTGGGAAAAGCAAAAGAAGTGCAGGAAGCAATTACCAAAGGGATCGAAGATGCAAAGAAAAATTTGATAAGAGTACCTGTCATGCACGGCACGATTCCTCATGATCAGTGGGCAAAAGAAGGTGCTGCAAAAGTGCTGATCAAGCCAGCCGCTCACGGTACAGGTGTGATCGCCGGGGGCAGCATGCGTGCTGTCCTGGAAAGTGCAGGAGTTACTGACGTATTAGCAAAATCCCTGGGCTCTGCCAATCCTCATAACGTGGTGAAAGCAACTTTCAAGGCATTGGCTTTGCTACGAGAGCCCATACATGTTGCGAAGACAAGGACGTTAGGTTTGAAGAAAGTATTTAATGGGTAAATAAGTTAAGGTTTGAAGTTTGAGGTTCGGGGTTAAGTAATCCGGCATCAAACATTGAACCTCAAACCTCAAGCATATGGTATGAAAAAGATAAAAATCACATTGGTAAAAAGCCCGATTGACAGACCGGAGCGTCAGAAAAAAACACTGAAGGCGCTTGGTTTGAATAAATTGAATGCGACGAAAGAAGTAGAGGCTACTCCACAGATATTAGGAATGGTTCGTAAGATGAATCATCTGGTAAAAGTGGAGGAATTAGCTAATTAATAGGTATGCCAATGTGCAAAATGATTTTTTGAAAATTCATTAGCACATTTGCAAATTTTCACGTTAGCATATTAAATAAGCGAGGGGAATAAACCCCGTAAGTAAAAATTAAAAAATGAAACTACATCAATTAAGGCCTGCAAAAGGCGCAACACAGCGGGAGAAAAGACTTGGCCGGGGCGAGGCTTCCGGTCACGGTGGCACATCCACAAAAGGTAACAAGGGTCATCAAAGCCGCAGCGGTTTTAAGAATAAGATGGCGCATGAAGGCGGGCAAATGCCCATTCAACGTCGTATTCCAAAGCGCGGATTCAATAATATTCATCGCGTTGAATACAAAGTTTTCAATCTTGGACAAATTGATCAGCTGGCTGAGAAGTATGGTATATCAGAGTTTACTTTACCAAACTTATACAGCAATAAACTGATCAGCCAGAATGACAAGGTAAAGATCCTGGGAAACGGGGAGATCAAAAGCAAGCTGACATTTAAAGTAAATGCAGTGAGTGAAAAGGCAAAGACAGCTATCGAGGCGGCCGGCGGTTCCATAGAAATTCTTGCCTGATTTTCCTTAACTTGCAATGGCGCATGTTAAATGCGTCTTTTTTGTTTTACGTTATTTAAATCGCTCTGCATCCGTGAAAAAATTATTTAAAACACTCAAAAATATCTGGAGCATTGAGGAATTGCGCAGCAAGATCCTCTTTACCCTCTTGCTTGTTTTTATTTACCGTGTGGGTGCGCATATTGTGTTGCCCGGTATCGATCCCGATGGTATTCAAGCATCAATGGCGGGTTCCAAACAGGGAATTCTTGGTTTGATCGATACTTTTGCGGGCGGCGCATTTTCACAAGCATCCATTTTCGCATTGGGTATTATGCCTTATATTTCGGCATCGATCTTCATGCAATTGATGACAGTGCTGGTTCCCCAAATGCAGAAGCTGCAAAAAGAAGGGGATAGTGGAAGAAAGAAGATCAATCAATGGACAAGATATCTTACTGTTCTGGTTACACTGGTGCAGGCATCAGCATATGTTACCTATCTGAATCAGATGACTGACAAGGGAGGAAAGATCCCTGGCTTTGAAAATTATTTCTGGTACACGACAGTGATCATCCTTACGGCGGGAACTTTATTTGTCATGTGGCTTGGTGAAAAGATCACCGACCGGGGATTGGGTAATGGCACATCATTGATCATTATGATTGGTATCCTTGCCCGCTTACCTCAGTCATTTGCCCAGGAGTTTAGCGCCAAGGCAACTGGTGGTGGAGCTGGTGGTGGTATCCTGATTTTTATCATTGAGATATTTATCCTCATTGCTATTATTCTCGGTTGTATATTGTTGATCCAGGGAACGCGAAAGATCGCATTGAATTATGCAAAGCAGATAGCCGGTGGCAACAGGCAATTCACAGGTGCAAGGCAATTCCTGCCGATCAAAGTGAATAGCGCCGGAGTAATGCCGATCATCTTTGCACAGGCGATCATGTTCTTACCTACTTTATTTTCCTATTCAAATTCCGATACGGGAAGAGGCATCGGTAAAATATTCTCAGATCATACCAATATCTGGTACATGGTAGTATATGCGACAGTGGTTATCGGGTTTACTTTCTTATATACGGCTTTAATATTTAATCCAAAACAGATCGCCGATAACCTGAAACAGAATAATGGTTTTATCCCGGGTGTAAAACCGGGACAGCCAACGGCTGATTATATCGGTGCGGTAATGGATAAAGTAACATTGCCCGGCGCGGTATTACTTGCATTCGTGGGTATCTTGCCCGGTATCGCGGAGTTGCTGGGTGTTACACAAGGTTTTGCCACATTCTTCGGTGGCACGTCTTTGCTGATCATGGTAGGCGTTGTGCTTGATACCTTACAGCAAATAGAAACACAATTGCTCATGCGCCAGTATGACGGGTTGATGAAGAGTGGAAGGATACAGGGAAGACAAACCCTGACACAGGCTTCTGTGTAATTTGCTCAAGAGCCACGGAGGAATCTTTTATGAACTTTGAAATGTAACGTGGCGAACTGAACTCCCCAGGGTGTGGAGTTAACCTGCAATTATTTTCACGAGCCACAGTCGACTGCTTCATAAATCTTGAGTGCAATCGTGGCGAAGTGAACTCTTCAGTTTACGGAGTTTACTTCTCACTTACGGCCGTAGCCGCAACATTTATTAAATTTGGAAAGGGTATTTCACGAGCCGCGGAGGAAACATTCATTAATTTTGAACATTATCGAGGCGAAGTAGAAGCCAATGATGGCAGGAGGGGCTTGCTTCGTCCTTAAATACCTTATGTTTCAGAAAAGTTTAAACCAGGGACTCGCAAGTAAGAATGATCATCATAAAAACAAATGAAGAAGTAGAGTTGATGCGCAACAGTGCTTTGCTTGTCAGCAAAACGCTGTCAGTTGTCGCGGCTGCGCTTAAGCCCGGTATCACCACCCTTTCATTGGATAAAATTATCGGTGAGTACATTCATGACCATCATGCTGTACCTTCTTTCTTAAACTACAATGGCTATCCTTTTAATTCCTGTCTTTCCGTAAATGATGTCGTGGTCCACGGATTTCCGAATAAAAAAGAGTTGCGGGACGGCGATATTATTTCCGTTGATATCGGCGTAATACTCCACGGATGGCATGGTGACCATGCGTACACCTTCGCGATCGGTGACCCCGGAAAAGAAGTGATGCAATTGATAAAAATAACGAAGGAATCCTTGTATAAGGGAATTGAAAAAGCCGTTGCCGGCAACCGGATAGGTGACATATCATTTGCCATACAGGAGCACACGGAAAAGAAATATGATTATGGCGTAGTAAGAGAATTAGTAGGTCATGGTCTTGGAAGGGCTATGCATGAGGATCCGCAGGTGCCGAATTATGGCAGGCGGGGCAGTGGGGCCAAGTTAAAAGCTGGAATGGTGCTTGCTATTGAACCGATGATTAACCTTGGAAGAAAAGAAGTGTATACTGAAAGTGATGGTTGGACGGTAAGAACTAAAGATGGAAAACCTTCGGTTCATTTTGAACATGATGTTTGCATAAGAAAGAGTAGTGCGGATATTCTTTCGGATTATAGACCAATCGAGGCAGCAGAAAAGGCAAATGTAAACTTGTACACGGGAGAGGAGGTTGTTGTTTAGATTTTTTTGTATTCCCATTCCCACACATCACCATCGTCCGGATCATTCACTATGCCAAGTAAATTAAAGTTATTCTTCTCCAGGATTTTAGTGGAGTAATTATGTTCGGGAAGAGTTCTCGCGGTTATTCGTAATGAGGGATCCGTTGCACGAGAAAGCTCAACCAATAGTTTACAAATTCTTGTGCCTATACCTTTTTGACGGTGATTATCCATCGTGCTATATGCTATTTCAACTGTATTGTTGATCGGCCTACCCTTGAAAGCTGCGCTGCCAATGATCTCATTGTTTTCTTCCGCAAAATAACAGATCCACGGAGGCTGGTAACCGATCCTTTTGTAGAATTCAACACACATCATTAGTGTTTCCGTACAGGCCGGGTTATCGATAAATTCGGTATTCTCTTCTAAAGTTCGTTTGATGGGAACCAGGTGCATTTGGGTTACTATATAAGTTTTTGCATTAACAAATTTATGAATGCGAATACCCTATAGTGATCATTGGCTGAAAGGATCATCTCCAAGTCAGCGCAATTTAATCTATCTCTCCAACTGTCCCTTTACACGCACATGACTCCACGCTGTAAAGGGTACCAAAATAAAAAGCAACAGGACCCACCCGCTTTTCAAAAGAACAAATAAAATCGTAACGATCAGCAGGAGGTAAAATGGATAAACGAAAAGTGATAAGGAAATCTGCATGGAGTCAACATGACCCGTATCCTTATATTTTTTGTTCACCCAGTATTTCATTGGTAAATAAAGTGGAGCATGTACAAGCCACCCGATAAACGCCGGTAGTGCCAGTAAGATCTTTGTCAGCAATGGGATTTTTATTTCCAACAGGTCCTTTTGTTTTTGTTTGTCTGAGCCCGCTATCTCATAAACAAGTGGCTTCAATTCCTCTTTCAGTGTGTTATTGAAAGCCTGGTTGAAGGCGCCATCGCTTAAATTCTTATCAAATTCATTTACCGAAATAAGATTTCCGAAATTGATAAAAAGATTCTTACCAAAACGTTTAAATGAGCTGTAGTTAATACCTACGGGCAAAATCTTCAGCGGAATATCTTCCTGCAAACATTTATATGCCAGTCTCGCCGTTCCTTTTTTTAATGGACGCAAATGCCACTCATTTATGCAAAGCCCTTCGCTGAAGATGAGAACAATCCCATTTCTTTTGAAAATTTCAATGCATGCATTGAATGTTTTATAGTTCTCAGAAAGATTTTCGACACCTTCTGTAGGGCGGTACACGGGCAACATTTTTAATTTGAAAAGAATATCAGTGACTGTTTTATTTAAAAATGCATCTCCTCTTGTCAAGGACCAGACCGGTTGTTCAAAAAGGATGTCCATGATCACGGCATCCAAAAAAGAGTTAGGATGATTACATGCTAATATCAGTGGACCTTTTTCATCTAAAAGTCCCGGGTTATTAATAATGATCTTTCGACAAAAGATCTTAGCAGCAAGACGAACTATTACTTTGAGAACGGCATATAACATGTACCCTGTAATGATAATTAATAATTAGTAATTAGTCATTAATAATTGTTGTTATTTGCATGGTGACCAAGAGGCTTATCGTTATCGGTGGCGGGGCGGCCGGATTTTTCTGTGCAGTGAATGCGGCCAGGATGAACCCTGCGATAAAAGTTACAATCGTTGAAAAAAGCAATAAACTTTTATCAAAAGTGAAAGTAAGCGGCGGCGGGCGCTGCAATGTTACCCATGCGTGTTTTGATATTGCTGAAATGAGTAGTCAATACCCACGGGGGCAGCATTTCGTAAAAAGAGCATTTCATCAATTTTTTACCGATGATACAATTAAGTGGTTTGAAGAAAGAGGAGTGAAGTTAAAAACCGAAGAAGATGGACGAATCTTTCCTGTTACTGACTCTTCACAAACCATCATTGATTGTCTTCTGAAGGAAGGAAATAAATACGGAGTTGAGATTGTGCTGAGGTCGGAAGTCAGAAGTCTGAAGTCGGAAGGGGAGAAGTTTTGGTTAGAGACATCAGACCTCAGACATCATACGGCGGACTTCGTTTGTGTGGCATGTGGTGGTTATTCAAAATCCGTGATGTTTGATTGGTTAAAGCAGCTGGGACATTCGATCGAAGATCCGGTTCCTTCGTTGTTCACTTTTAACTTACCGGGTCACGCGATCACAAAGTTGATGGGTATAAGTGTGGAAAGAGCAAGAATTAAAATACGCGGAACAAAACTGGAAGAAGAAGGACCCTTGCTAATTACACATTGGGGGTTAAGTGGCCCGGCGGTCCTTAGATTGAGTGCGTGGGGAGCACGGCAGCTGGCTGCCTGCAATTGGCATTTTACCATCATCATAAATTGGCTACCGGATTTCAACGAGCAAAGTTTGAGAGGGAGATTTTTGGAATTGAGAAATGAGCACGCTTCACAAAGGATCATTAATAAGAACCCATTAGGATTACCGGCACGGCTGTGGGAATTCCTGGCTGAGCAATCTGGAATAATAAATGGTGAGCGTTGGGCCGATCTCCCGGCTGTCGAACAAAACCGGTTCATTAAAAACCTTTGCGGCTATGAATGTAAGGTGAAAGGAAAAACCACTTTCAAGGAAGAATTTGTTACTGCCGGAGGGGTTAAATTGAATGAAGTAGATGCAAATACAATGAGGAGCAAAAAAGTTTCCAACTTATTTTTTGCCGGAGAAGTATTGGATGTCGATGGGATAACCGGAGGATTTAATTTTCAGCACGCATGGAGCAGTGGGTTTATAGCGGCTAAATGGATTGTTGGCCCCCAATAATAATAATTATTAATTAGTAATCATTGCGTACTGACCGGGGTGGCAGGGATGCACATACCGTCGCAACCGTATTCGAATCAAGGATTTAGGAGGGGCTTGAGTCGCAAAAAACTCCTGCCTCCGAACTCCTAACTCCAAACTAATTGCCCTATCTTTGCCGCCCTCCGGTCCTGATTGTTGTCAGGAAAAACCCCGGATTATTTATCATGTTTTTCAAACAAAATTCTAAACAACTAAACGCTGATGCACAGGAGTCTGCTGGTCCCGGATTGTCGGGAGAAGCAACTGCAGCGACAACAAATTCACCTGTTGAGGCAACTCCGGTTGCAGAGGTTCCGCAAGCCGAAATCCCATCTGCTCATGATGATTTCGATTGGAGTGTTGACAAACGTAATGTTACTTCTTACAACAAAGATGAAAAAGAGAAGTATGAAAAAGTTTATGACAGCACTTTTGTTCAGATCACTGATGGTGAGATGATCAAGGGAACTGTGGTTGGTCTTACAAAAACTGATGTCGTCCTGAACATTGGTTTTAAGAGTGATGGTCTTGTTTCATTGAATGAGTTCCGTGACCTGCAGGGATTAAAAATTGGTGATGAAGTGGAAGTGATGGTTGTAGAAAAAGAAGACAGGGAAGGTCACTTAAATCTTAGCCGTCGCCAGGCACGTATTACACGGGCATGGGAGCGCATTGTTGAAGTGCATAAAACCGGTGAGGTGATCACTGGCTTGGTTACTAACAAAACAAAAGGCGGGTTGATCGTTGATGTATTTGGAATGGAAACATTCTTACCGGGTTCACAAATTGATGTGAAGCCTGTAACCGACTACGATCAGTTTGTTGGAAAAACAATGGAGTTCAAGGTGGTAAAAATTAATGAAGCCATTAAGAACGCTGTTGTATCACACAAAGCACTAATTGAAAGCGATATCGAAGCACAACGTGCGGAGATCATGAGTAAGCTTGAGAAAGGCCAGGTGCTTGAGGGAACCGTGAAGAATATCACTGACTTTGGAGCATTCATGGATCTGGGTGGTCTCGATGGCCTGTTGTACATCACTGATATTTCATGGGGACGTATTTCACATCCATCAGAAGTATTAAAACTTGATCAGAAGATAAATGTGGTAGTGCTTGATTTCGATGATGAGAAAAAGCGAATCAGTCTGGGGTTAAAGCAACTCACACCGCACCCGTGGGATGTATTACCTGAAAATATTTCCGAAGGAAATATTGTTAAAGGAAGGGTGGTCAACATTGAGGACTATGGTGCTTTCCTGGAAATCCAACCTGGTGTGGAAGGTCTTGTTCACGTAAGTGAAATTACATGGGCAAATACACCTATCAATGCTAAGGAATTCTTCAAACTTGGTGATGAACATGAAGCTAAGATCGTAACACTTGATAAGGCTAATCGTAAGATGAGTCTTTCTATCAAGCAACTTTCACCTGATCCATGGAATGATATTGAAACTAAATTCCCGGTTGAAAGCCGTCATAAGGGCCTGGTGAAAAACATCACACCGTATGGCGTGTTTGTCGAGTTGGCTCCCGGTATTGGCGGTATGATCCATATCAGCGACCTAAGCTGGTTAAAGCGGTTTAATCATCCAAGCGAATACACAAAAGTTGGTGAACACATTGATGTTATCATCTTGAGCATCGATAAAGACAATCGTAAACTGCAACTTGGACATAAGCAACTGGAAGAAGACCCGTGGAACAGCCTTCAGGAAACGTTTGCTATTGGCAGTGTTCACGAAGGAACAGTTACCCGTCGTGATGACAAAGGCGCCGTCGTTCAATTGCCTTATGGTCTCGAAGGTTTTGCTCCAAACCGTCATCTCGCAAAAGAAGACGGAAAATCAGTTGGTGCAGATGAGACAATTCAATTCATGGTGATCGAGTTTGATCGTAATGAAAAGCGAATTGTGCTTTCTCATACCCGTACATGGGAGCAAGCCAAAGCCGAAGAAAAGGAAGCTGCCCGCAAGGAAGCAAAAGTTGAAGCTGATAAGACGCGTAAAGCGGTGAAGACTGTACAGGCAAAAGTTGAAAAAGCAACCCTTGGTGATCTCGGTGCTCTGGCAGAGATCAAGGCGAAGTTGAAAGAGGAAGAGAAGAGTGGTGGTGGGGAAGAAGCGCCAAAGGGTGAGTAATAAATTCCGTTTCTGAAATGATCAAAATATAAAATCCCCCGACCCGGTCGGGGGATTCTTTTGTCCTATGATACGATTTTCAGGCTAAATAATTCCAGCTTCTCCTAATGCGATAACTGCTACTAATAATCCGGCTGCCACCACCAAAAGGACTCTAAATCGTAAAGGAAGTTTGTCTTGAATTTCGGCCCGCATAGCAAGT
>DASTIZ010000365.1:0-5877 GCA_035717045.1 Chitinophagaceae bacterium | reverse complement strand
GCGGGCTTTGGTCTATATCGACTTTAATGATGCGAATGTCATCTCCCATTTTTCGATGCAGTTCCTCCAACACAGGTTTCATCATCTTACAGGGACCGCACCATTCAGCCGTAAAATCAACTAATACAGGTTTATCACCGTTGATCAGGTCACTGAATGTTTCTTTTTTATTTGTTGTCTCGTTCATGTTGCGAATCCTGATTTATTGGGATGAAGTAATCTACTTTTTGGGCTCACGTTTAAATATACTTAAGAGCAAACCGCCCATCACAGCTCCATATGCCGTACTATTGTGCCATTTCGAAGTGATGCTGCATGAACCGCTGGTACAGCCCACCATTTTCCAATACAAAAACCCTGCGATTCCACCCACCACAATGCCAATAAGCAGTAATTTATTTTGAAAAAGAAAATTTTTCATAACGTGCAAATGTCAGCAAAAAAGACGAAATGATAATTGATAAGTGTCGACGGTTTCAGGCTGTTCCCTTTAGAATCTTGTGCCAGTAAAGCCATGGCAAAACATATTTCTTCAATAGCCACATACTGCGCCTCGGTTTTGATTGATCAAATGGAAAAGTCTCCATCACTTTATTATCATAACCAAATTCTGCTAATACCAGCTTGCCGTAACCGACAGTGAGAGGACAACTTCCATAACCTGAATATTTTCCTGCCAGGGTCTGGTGTTGCATTAATGCCATCAGGTTCTTCACTAAAACAGGGACTTGTTTCCTTATGGCGGCTCCCGTTTTTGCATTTGGAGTGTTCGTAGCGTCGCCCAGCGCAAAAATGTTGGGGTACTTTACGTGTTGCAAAGTGAATTTATTTACATCGATCCACCCATTTTTATCTGCGAGTGGGCTGCTGCGAATAAAATCCGGAGCACTTTGCGGTGGTGTCACATGTATCATGTCATATTTCTTAGTTACCGCAACTCCGCCGCCGGCGTTTAATAGTTTAAAAGTGGCTTGTCTTTTTTCCCCATCAATTGCTACCAGGTCATATTTGAAATGAAGTGTAATGCCGTATTTATCTACCATTTTTTGTAATGACTCAGCGTATTTCTTAATACCAAACAGCATGCTGCCACCGGACACGAATTCAAGTTTCACATCCTTCAAAATTCCTTTTCTCAGCAGGTAGTCAGCAGTCATGTACATTACTTTTTGCGGTGCACCTCCGCATTTTGTGGGAGTCGATGGCGATGTAAATAGAATGGTATCTCCCGGCTTAATATTTTTCAGGCATTCAAATGTGTAGGGGGCATACTTGAATGAATAATTACTGGTAACTCCATTTTTCCCGATTGTTTCCTTTAATCCTTGTACCGCATCCCAGTTCAGTTGAATACCGGGTGCCACGACTAAATACTCATAATTATAGACGTTACCATTGGCAGTGGTCACCGTATTCTTTTCCGGATCAAAATAGGCTGCAGCTTCTTTGACCCACGTAACATTTTGCGGCATCACGGACGCTTCACTACGAATCGTCTTATTGATATCAAAAACGCCGGCACCCACCAGGGTCCATGCCGGTTGATAATAGTGTTTATCGGAAGGCTCAATGATAGCAACCTTAAGATTCTTGTTCTTGCGTAATAATTGAGCAGCAGTAGAAATACCTGCATTTCCACCTCCAACTATCAGTACCTCGAAATGTGTCATGGTTTGCGGGTTTTGTACCACAAACCTATGGGTATAAATGTTGTCGAGAAGTGACGAATGTCACAACTCATTTTGATTTTAGGCTTGAGTTGTTTGCCTCGTATAAAGTGTTTAAAGTCCGGCTTTTATGTAACCATAGCCCTCCCGTTGCTTCTGTAATATTTCATAAATGCCGTCGGGAACCGCCGCCACGCCGGGAAGTAATTGGGATTCCTGGATCTTCCAGCGCTTCAAAGAAGTGGCACAAACCCTAAAAGCCACTTTCTTATCGTTGATCAGCCGGGTCACCTCATTAGGAACTACTGATTTGCCCAGGGTGATCATGTCAAGCGATTGGCCATAATACACAACTTCCAGTTGTGCATCAGGATATGCGGAAGTGATCTCATTGCACCACCTGATCACAGCCTTGTGCACGTTGGTGTCTTTGGAAGTAACGTCAAAGACCACTTTGTAATCTTTCACTTGTGCATTATTCTCGGTTGCGGCCAACCATGTGACTAAGAAGACAAATAAAAATCGTTTCATAAATTGAGGTTATGACGCAAAAATTACGAAAATATCCTGGCAAAAAAGGCTGCTCCATTTTGTTCTATTATTTTTTTTCGTAGCTTCTCGAACATTTTCATTAACACAAAAACTTGTTTTATGAACGCCAACGAAACAAAAGAAGGTACTGATCGCCGGAGCTTTTTAGGAACTCTAGCTACCGGCGCTGCTGCTGTAGGATTATCAACGATTGCTCCATCTTTGAATGCATTTGCAGGTGAAGCAAACTTTAATCAAAAAGTGTACGGTGATCCTGAAGAAATATTCAAAAAAATTACCGGTAAGCATCGAATCGTCTTTGATTCGCCTCATCCACATGAAGTTTATCCATTTGCCTGGCCCCGTGTTTTTTTACTTACCAATGAAGTTACAGGCTCTCCAAATAAGGACTGCAGTGTAATGGTAGTATTAAGACATTCATCAATTGGCTATGCGATGGAAAACAAGGTTTGGGAGAAATACCAGCTTGGAAAAGTATTTGAAGCCACTGATCCGGAGACTAAACAACCTGCTACAAGAAACCCATTTTGGAAACCTAAGCCCGGCGCATTTACATTCCCCGGAATTGGAGAAGTACATATCGGGGTAAATCAATTACAGGATAGCGGGGTATTGTTCGTGGTGTGTGCTGCTGCGATAAATGTGTATAGTGCAGCAATTGCGCAGTCTATGAATCTAAAGCATGAAGACGTGAAGAACGATCTTGCGAACAGTGTCCTTCCGGGTATTCAACCAGTTCCGTCGGGAGTTTGGGCATTGGGTCGTGCACAGGAAAAAGGTTGTGGTTATATTTTTGCCGGTTAAAACTTCGCAGAAAAATTTTTGAATTTGTCCGTAGAGACAAGGCATGCCTTGTCTCTACAATTAAGAACACGCCTTGTCTCTACAATTAAAGATACGTGCGGTCTCTGCGTTTTATTTGAATTCATACCCGACACCCATTAACTGTGTAAGGAGATCAGGCTGTGCGTCAGTAACTGTGCAACGACCTTCGACCTTTGGAGCGATCGGTGAGAATTTTTTTAAGTATTCTTCAATAACCGCATGAAGTGTCATCCCCATCTTTGTGGTTGTTACTCCTTCCATCCGGCAAAGCGTTGTATCGGGATCACCTTCTCTTTCACACGCAACAAATGAATATTGTTTTAAAAGATCGACAGGTTGATCGTTTATTTTTATCCAGTTTACCCGCTTGCCTTTTTCTTTTTTGATCGTAAAATTCACTTTCATTCCACTGAAGCGAATGACCCAACCGCCAAATCTCTTTTCGGGATCATCGGCAAACGCATTTTCCAACTCATGTTCCATCCAGTCCCGGATCTGCTGGCCACTCGCGGTTCCTTTTTTGGCTTCGCTATCAACAGGTAGCATGCTCCATAGAAAATCTTTTGTGATATCAGCCATACCGGTTTTTGCATCAGGCACCAGAGGCGGGCAAAAGCGAAAACCATTGCTTAAGGCGATATCGGGCTTGAATTTCCACATGATGGCATCCGTGATAAAATTATCCATGGGTGTTTCGATAACGTAGTACCTTACAAGTGGAGTTTTTGTTTTGCCAATAACCGTATTTAGTTTTTTTGCATAAGGGTCTTTTGTTTTTTTGATCAGCATCTTCATTTCTTCATCCTCTTTATACAGCAGGGGGTCCACGTCCAGCAACTGGTAATTGTGATCTTTTACTTTTCCGTTTTCAATTACGATATCCAGTTTTGAAATGAAGGAGCCAAACGCGCCGGGTTCGGTGACCCTGGCATAAGCACCATTAATCGGTGTGCGGATACGCTCATGCGTATCTGCACCCAGGATATAATCCGCTCCTTTTGCCTCTTCCATATTTGACAATCCAACCTGTTGTGCCAATCCCATATGAGTAAGCAAAAAGATCATTTCGCATTTTTCGTATTGTTTTAAAAGCTGAATGTAATGGCTTAAGTTTTTTTTCGGGAAAGTAAACCTGATCCCATAACTATAAGCCGGCGATTGCCTTTTGGGTGTCAGCGGGTCATTATAACCGATAAACCCAACTTTGATGCCTGCAATATGTTTAATGAAATAGGGAGGAAAGATCAATTGACCATTTTGTTCGTCACTGGTATCATGGAACATATTGGCACAAACCTTTACTCCATCATATCCAAACATATCTTTTAACATCATTTCTTTTCCATACACCACTTCCCAGTTGCCCGGGAGCATGATATCGTATCCAATATTATTGATTAGTGGAATAATTGCCTTGCCTTCGGTTAATGCAGCGATCCCGGCTCCCTGGAAGCAGTCACCGCCATCTATTACGAGCGTGTTTCCGGGATTTTGATCCCGCAGTGTATTGATCATTGTTTTCAACGTAGCAAATCCCCCGCGCTTCTTATAAACGGGTTTATTATTCTCTAAGAAAAATTCGTCGTGAATATCAAGTTGTGAATGTATGTCTGCGGTGTGGAGCAATGTGAGAAGCTGTGCTTTTCCTTTTTTGACTACCGGGCTATTGTGGATTTGTTCTGATTTGTAACGGGAGTCTTCAGAATATAAAGCAAAAGCAGCAAGCGGGCTGATAAGACCACCGCCGATCCCGATACTGAAACCAAGCCTCCCTGCCTTTTTAAAAAACTCTCTTCGGCTCTCTTGAGAGATTTCAATGTGTAATTTCTTTTCAGCGTCGTTTAACCGGCGGCAATCCCGGCAACTACAGTTTTCATGCGGGAGTTTCTCATCCATTTCTTGTAATTGAAAATTATTTATTTACTCTGTTTTTTCTTGCTTCAAGAATTGGTTTAAATGGTCCGTATTTGTGTTGTTCTTCGCTAAAACTATCAGCAAAGGGTCCAAAAGGATGATCAAATGGTTTTTTAGAAATATCGGGCCAATCTTCTTTGAAAAATTTTGATGGTCTTGGTTGCGAGTTGACAAAAGCTGCTACATCCCATGCTTCTTCATTTGTGAGTTGCGGATTGTGATATTCCACTTCACCAAAAGGCATATTGTTTTTTACATATCCGGCAAACCGCGAAATACGATATAGTCCTGCTGCAGTATTGTAACTATGTTCGCCCCAAAGCGGCGGGTATTCATATCCTGTACCATCCATTTTTTTTTGCCCCTGTCCGTCCGCGCCATGACAACGCTGGCATTTACTCACGTATACCACTTGCCCTTTTTGTGGATCAGCCGCACGATCGAGATAGGGAATATCCATAATGCCACTGCCTTTTGGTTTAAACTTTTTAGGAACGCCCTGGCCTACCCAATTCATGTAAGCAATGATCGCTTTCATTTCTTTGCTGGTACTGTCAATCGGTTTGGCTGCATTTAAACTTCTTTCCATACAATCAGAGATCCGTTTCACTATGGTCTCAAGACCCCCGCTTCTTGCCCTGAATTGCGGATACATAGAGGCCACAGCACCGTAATTATTTCCCCATGGTACAGTACCACCATTCAAATGACAATTCTGGCAATTCATTCCATTTGTGATTTGTGCAACAGTCCCATTTGGCCCGAGATAATAAGCGGTATTTGATATCAACTCGTGACCATACCGTGCCAATGTATCTGTTTCGGGTATATGGTATTTATTCCAACCAACCCATAATCGGGTTGAATCGAAAGTCGAAATCCCTTTTAACATCGTATGATCATTGTCCTTGCATGCGCC
>DASTIZ010000364.1:0-11564 GCA_035717045.1 Chitinophagaceae bacterium | reverse complement strand
TCTGGACGTTAAAACAGGGATTGGGAAAGGACTGGACACCAGAAATAGAAGCTGCCTGGATAAAATGTTACGCATTGATATCCGAATCAATGATAACGGCATCAAAAGTAAATTGTGATGGAAAATACTCATAAGCCCACACAGGTGCAGGAATCAACGAACTGATCTATGACCTTCTTAAAATAAAAAAGTGGCCCGAAAGAGCCACAAAGCAATCTATCGCAGGATCCTTACTGTTTGTTCATTTCAATTTTTCCTCCGTCGGCAGGATTATTGTCATATCCCCAGGTACCGGTCATCTTTTGTGTAGCCGGCTCATAATTACCGCTTACAGAATATTTATTATAGGGTGAGAATAGCATAGTGTACGTAGCGGTCAGGGTATTGCCATTAACGGTCCATGTACCCTGGCCGGTGGTATTGCCAGAGGAGATGCTTATTTCCTGGAACACGCCACCCGGAGAAACTTTGAATTTAAAGTCCTGGTCGGGTGCGTCATTTCCAAATCCATACTTTCCGGAATAAGTACCTTCCACCGGCGAGCTGACGGCAGCGGCATCATCTGAATCTTTGTTACAGGCTGCGAAACCAGATGCAATGAGGAGGGCGATCAACGCCATTTTCACTTTTTTCATTTTGTTTGAGTTTAATAGTTAATGATTATTAATTAGAGAGAAATATTTTGGGGAGAAGTTGTTTCATTGGTTATCGTGGAGACAAGGCATGCCTTGCCTCTTCATGAAATATCATTTACGTTGTTTTAATTCTTCAATTTCACGTCTCATGTCTTCGATTATTTTTTGCTGTTCCTGGATAGCTTTTACAAGAGGCACAACGAAATCACTGTATCGAAGGGCATACGTTTGTTTATTGTCATCTTTTGGTTTATCAATACCACTGAAATTATAGTTTAAAGATTTTGCCGCTTGTTCAACTTCCTGCGCCATAAAGCCCGTATACACAATGTTTTTCTTGTCGGGGTTTACGGTTACCTGCTTTTTTTCTGCGGGAAAGTCTTTTGAATTAAAAGCATTAATGCCGTCTACATTTAACGTGTAGGTAACCGGACGAAGCTTATTGATAAAGGCAAGACCAGGCACATCTTCTTTTACATTTTGTTTGAATCTTCCATCGCTGAAATTGCTCCAGTTGGTATAGCCGCCGATAGAAGTTACAGATGAATTGCCGATGACTACTTTGTTGTTTGCATTGACCGTTGCATTATAACCAATAGCGGTTGCGTTGGAAAGATTATTTGCTGTTACATCCGCATTATAACCAACTGCTGTATTATTTGAACCAGTGACATTTACTGTCAGTGCGGATACGCCAATGGCAACGTTCTGATCACCTGATTCATTAGCATTTAATGACTGGTATCCCAGTGCCACATTGCGTTCACCCTCATTATTTTGATACATTGCATAGGCACCTAAAACAGTATTCCTGGTACCCGCTATATTAAATATCAGCGCACTAAAGCCGACGGCCGTGTTATAAATACCGCTATAATTTGAGAACATGGCCTGTCTTCCAATTGCTGTGTTCTGGTAACCAGTGTAATTTGTAGTCAGGGCACCTTCTCCCACAGCTGTATTTTCATAGCCTGTGGTGTTGTGAAATAATGCTGAGCGACCCACTGCAGTATTGCGGTGTCCGGTTGTATTAAATATTAATGCATGAGTACCGAAAGCTGAGTTAAAATTTCCGGTATTGTATCGTAATGTACTTGGCCCGAAAGCTGTATTACCCGCTCCAATGATATTTGAACGTAATGAGTTGTTTCCAACCGCTGTATTTTCATAACCGGTTGTATTATTTGATAAGGCTTCCACACCAATTGCCAGGTTGTCGTTCGCGACCGTATTCGAAAACATTGCTTTATATCCTAAGGCTATATTACGAGCACCGGTTGTGTTTGAAAAAAGTGCTTTAGATCCGATCGCTGAATTTTCTATACCATCATCAAAATAGGTAGCACCAATACCATTATGAAATAAAGCAGAATCCCCAATCGCTACAAGATTATTATGAGAGATATTATGATACAGGGCTCTTGTTCCGATTGCCACATTATTGGAGCCGGTGCTATTCATTCCAGCTTCCGTTCCCCAAAATACGGAGCCATTAAGGTTCAGGAATCCAGCCCGCGAATTGTTTACTTTAAACATCAGCGGTTGATTATCCGTAGTTCCAATAAAATCTGATAGAGGGGTTGTACCACTGTTGCCGGAAAGCAGCCAATTCGTTCCGTCGCTTGCATTATCTGGTCCCGCGAGATTTGTCCATGCATTGCCATTAAAAAACCAAAAGCTATTTGTATCGGTGTCGTATACAAGTAATCCGGCTGCCGGCGATACAATCACGGTGCGCTGTGCCGTCGTCATTCGTGGCACAAGGATTCCTTTACTGTTGCTTTTTACGTCGAGAATAGCGCTGCTGTTTGCAACTGTTCCGTCTGTGTTAATAGCAACGTTTTGGGCTGACAATAAGTTTACGGTCAGCAATGCGATGCACAAAAACATCCTGTTCATAATTAGTTAGTTTTATTTGTTTTCAATTGATTGATCTCTTTTTGGAGGGCTTCGATTGCGGCTTGTTGTTGCTCGATGAACTTTTGTTGTTCCTGCACCGCTTTCACCAGGGGCACGACAAAATCGCTGTAGCGTAGGGCATAAGTTTGTTTGCTGTCGTCTTTTGGTTTATCGATACCGCTGAAATCATAATTGAGGGATTTCGCGGCCTGTTCCACTTCCTGGGCCATAAAGCCGGTATAAACAATGTTCTTCTTATCGGCATTTAATGTTACCTGTTTCTTTTCCGCCGGGAGTCCTTTTGAATTAAATTCATTGATGGCATCTACATCAAGTGTATAGGTTACGGGCCGCAGTAAATTGATAAATGAAAGACCCGGCACATCGTCTTTTACCTGTTGCTTGAACCTTCCATCGCTGAAATTGCTCCAGTTAACAAAACCCCCGATGGATGTTACTGAAGAGTTGCCGATTACCACCTTGTTGCTTGCGTTCACCTTTACATTATAACCGATAGCAGTTGTATTTACAAGATTATTAGCTGTAACGTCCGAATTATAGCCCACTGCTGTATTATAATTTCCTGTGTTATTAGCGGCCAGGGCCGCGCTGCCCACCGCAACATTGTAATTGCCGGTTGTATTATTCAACATTGCCTGATAGCCGATGGCAGTATTATTATTACCTGCTGAATTATAATACATACCAAACGCCCCATGAACGGTGTTGCGTGAACCGGTCGTGGTATTGCCTGCTGCAAAGTATCCAGTCACCGCATTATTGATACCAGTCGTATTTTGTACCAGTGCAAAAGCTCCCACGGCGGCATTATTATAACCCTCGGTATTACGACTCAGGGAACTCTGACCAATAGCAATATTATTTATCCCAATCGTATTTTGGGACATTGAGCTTGAGCCAATAGCAACGTTTTGATTCCCAGTTGTATTATCTAGCAATGTCTGATAGCCAACTGCAACATTTCCGGCACCTTCTGTGTTACTGGTTAATGATCGGTGACCAATAGCGGTGTTCCCTTGTCCGGTCGTGTTCCCGAAAAGGGCGTCGGTCCCGATTGCGATATTAAGAGCGGCGGTACTGTTGTTATAAAGCGCTCTAAAACCAATGGCGGTATTATAATTCGCGGTTTCACTAGAAAACAGAGCCGAATGACCGATAGCAATATTCTGATTGCCAGTGGTGTTAGACGTAAGGGACCGGGCACCAATAGCAACATTACTTAACCCGCTATTATTTTGGAGCAGTGCCTGATGCCCGATGGCTGTGTTATTACTTCCACTAAAGTTATTCAAAAGTGATTTTGATCCAACGGCGGTATTAAATTCGCCGACAGAGTTTGTGTACAAGGCTGAGTCGCCAATTGCAACAAGGTTGCTCTGAGCAGTATTAGTATATAGCGCCTTTGTACCAATGGCGACATTACTGTGCCCGGTATTATTGAACCCGCTATGCCTACCCCATAGCACAGAGCCATTGGTGTCAAGCATGCCATAATGCTCATTATTCACTTTAAATCGCAGCGACTGGTTATCCGTTGTACCAAGAAAATCACTTGATGAATTTGTTCCGTTATTGCCCGATAGCTTCCAGTTAATACCGCTTCCCCCGGTGCCTGTTCCTCCGAGGTTTGCCCACGCGCTGCCATTATAGTACCAAAAGGTGTTCGTATCAGTATCAAATACCAGCAGACCTGTGGCCGGTGATTCGATCCCGACCCGGTTTACGGTTGTCATCCGGGGAACCAGCATGCCTTTATTGCTGCTTTTGATGTCCAGCATGGCGCTGCTGTTTGCAACGGATCCATCAGTATTGATCGCTACATTCTGAGCAGCGACTATGTTAGAAATTGAAATTGCAAATAGCCAGAAAATCAGTTGTTTCATGAGTTTTGTTTTTATAATAAAGAGTCTAATTCAATAAGCAGCTGAAGGAGTTTTCCTTTACCCACATCTTTGGAAAAGAACTTATTCGCCTGTAATGCCACATAACTCCTGGAAACACTCGTATGGGGATCTTCTGATTCTTCAAGGATATTTGGCAGGTAGACAAACTGGAGCCAGTCGGCAAAATCCTGGTGATTATTGATATCGTGTTTGTCATAATTCATTACCCATTCGGGCATATTCTTCTTTAGCAAACCATTTTGTTTTAATTCTTCTCTTATTTCTTTGATCTTTTCTTTCAGAGTATTATCGCCATTCATTCTTTCTAATTTTTAGTAAAACTATCCGGTGAGTGTACCGCTGAATAGTGTCAAAAAGCGAACGGGTCACTCTGATTATGGAATGGCGTTTTTTGGAATGGATTATCAAACGGCATTATCGATTGATGCAACGGTAAGGGTCAGAAAAAAAACTACTGTACTTTTATATTAGTAAACGGGAAGAGGGTGAAAAAAGATATTCTCAGGACGTCATTGTTGCTTGCTATCCAGGTAAACGTTTGCATCCAATCTTTGAATGCACAACCTCTTTCTTTTCGCCATCTTGATGTCAATGACGGTCTTGCGACAAATGTAGCAGCGCTGGTATGTTTTGACCGGAATGGTTCGCTTTGGTTTTCTACCGGCGAAGCCATTAATCTTTATGACGGTAATAATATAACCCAGTTCCACTGGAAAAACAATCCTTTTATCCCGCAATCTGAGTGCAGTTTTCTTTCTGTTGATAGTTATAATCGGGTATGGGCTTCTTATGGAGGTAACCTGATATTGATTGATGAAAAGCGGCGGGCGCAGCGGTATTACCTGGCTGACAGCTTAAAGGAATTAAAGATTTCGAACTGTTTAGAAATAGTAGGATTGGGAATGGTAGCTTTTACAAATAAAGGATGTTATTATACGAATGATATCGATAAGAACTGGACTCGCTTTTTGTGGATGGATAGTGTGATCAGTAAACGACCGGCAGGTTATGTAAACCGCTTTGATTCATCCACTATTTTCTTAAGAAAGGGAACTAAACTGTTTTTAGCAAATCTTAAAACAAGGTCCATTTTATTCTCTATCGATATGACTGAAGCGGCAGATGCCTGCAGGATCAGTGATGATGAGATACTACTTGGTTTATCCTACAAGTGGTTATTGTACCGGGTTTCACTTTCGCAAAAGAAAATAATCAGGACTTATTCAGGGAATACTGACCAGTCTGGTAAACCGATCATGGCCGAATTGCTTACTATCCAACAGGCCGCCAATAACAAAGTCTACATTGCCACACGTTATAGTGGCCTGGTTGAGTTTAACCCATCTAATGATAGTTTTTTTGTTCACCGTTATGATTTTTATTCCAAACAATCCATTTCAACCGATAATCTACGCTATTTGGCAACAAACAGGGACGGATATCTTGTTGTCACTTCGCGGGCTGGTTTGAATATTACGAATGTATTCCAGCCTTCGTTTACTTCCATCGAATATTTCAAAGAACCCGGGGGACGAATTATTGATGATGGAGTAGTATCAATACTGCAGGACAAAACGAAAAAGTTATGGGTGATGACGCAAAACGAACTTTTTACCTGGAGGATAGGTGATGAGTATGTCAAACCATTATTGAAATTGAAAGATATTCCTGCCATTGAAATATTCGTGGCGCCGGGTCTTCCGGATCTTGATCCATTCGGGAGGATATGGGTTTCCTATATGGGTTATGGTATCATCATTTTTGATGAGCAGGGTAATATTGTCAAAGAATTGAAGGAAGGCAATGAAAGCAAGCCTGGCAATTTACCGGATGATGTTGTCCGGGTAATTCGACAACTAAAGAATGGCAAAATGATGATGGGAACGACCAATGGCGTTTTTATAATGGATCCTCTAACTTATAAAATTGATAGCGTTGGCTGGCGACCACTGATCGAAGCTATGCTGCGGAAAAGAATAGTCGATATCCTGGAGGATGGAAAATATATCTGGCTGACTACTTCGCCTGCCGGGGCTGTTTACAGGTACGATACGACCACAGGGAAAATAGATATTTATTCTACCCGGGAAGGAGTAGTTTCTTTAAGAAACTATTTACTGGCCAGGGATAAAATGGGAAATGTTTATGCGAGCAGCTTTAATGGGGTTAGTGTCTTAAGTCCCGGTGGTAAGTTGAAACGGATAGACGAGAAAACAGGGTTGACAGATCTACGTGTTGAAGCAATCGTTACTGATGACAGTGGTTATGTATGGATGACAAACACAAGTTCATTGATCCGTTATAACCCGGTACACAATCAATTCGATTATTTCAATGAGCAACATGGAATTAACAAAACAGGATTTCAAATCACACCTGTCTGCAAAACTGAATCCGGAAAATTGATTTTTGGATTGAACCGTGGAATCGTGATCGTTGACCCTAACCAGGTAAAAGCGCGACAACTTCCGGTGCGGTTTTCAATCTACCGGACCAATACTGATAACTCAATAGAGTTTTGTTCAGGTTCTTCTGCGATCAATTTACCATATAGCAATGGTAAAGTTAGTTTCAGCTACTTGCACTCGGATCTGATTTCGGGTAATCGGCTGTTTTATCGTTATAAAATGGAGGGGATCGATACTGCGTGGTCCACACCGACAAAAAATCATCTTATTGCTTATAATCTTCGCCCCGGCAACTATAAATTCCAGATGCAGGCATCTTATAATGAAACGAATTGGATCAACTTTCCTGAGACAGTCAGGATCAACGTCGCTGCTCCCTTCTGGCAACAGTGGTGGTTTTATGCATTGATCGGTATAATTGCTGTGGGTGTAACTACGGTAGTATATAAATATATCCAGTCATCCAAAACACAAAAAAGAAAACTGGAGCAATTAAACAGGATGATGAATGAATCAAGACTGATGGCGATCCGTTCTCAAATGAACCCGCATTTTATTTTTAATAGCCTTAATGCGATACAGGAAAGTATTGTAATGCAGGATTTTGACACCGCCTATCAATACCTGTCGAAGTTTTCAAAACTGCTCAGGCAAGTGCTGAATAACTCAGAAAAAAACTTTATTCCATTGAAAGATGAAATAGAGGTAAACCAACTTTACCTGGAATTGGAATCGTTGCGGTTTAAACGATCATTTAGTTATTCATTATCTGTTGAAGAAAATATCGATATAGAAACAATAAAATTTCCTTCGTTATTACTTCAGCCTTTTATTGAAAATGCCATATGGCACGGGCTGATGCATAAACAGGGAGAGAAGAAGCTGGATATCTCTTTTGGCCTTGAAAATAATCACCTCGCTTGTATTATTGAGGATAATGGTATTGGTCGACTACGTTCTGCCGAAATAAAAAAGAACAAATTGGGTGCCCAGTATTTTGAATCCAAAGGCACCCGGCTTTCAGGTCAGCGAATCCAATTATTAAATGAAACAGGATATACAAAAGCAAGTATTCAAATAGATGATCTGAAAAAAGAATCCGGTGAACCCAATGGAACAAGAGTGACACTTAAATTACCACTGGACTATCAAACCTGAACTATGACAAGAATACTGATTGTTGATGATGAACCGGCAGCCAGCAATATTCTAAAAATGCTGATTGAAAAGCATGTGCCGGCGGCAAAGGAAATAAAAACCTGTAATTCCCCGGATGAAGCCCTGGCCATAATCGGGGTGTGGCAACCTGATCTGCTTATGCTTGATATAGAAATGCCGAATATGAATGGATTTGACCTGTTAAACAGGGTCGGTAACTCCGATTTTGATGTGGTATTTACAACCGCTTACGACAAATATGCGATAAAAGCCATTCGTTTCAGCGCATTGGATTATTTATTAAAACCCGTTGATATTACGGAATTGCAGAATGCGGTCAACAAACATATCGTGAAAAAATTTCAACCGCCACAGGAGCAACAAAAACTGGTATCAAATCTTATCAATAATCTTCAGCAGAAAGATCAAACCGGGTTTAAGCTGGCTGTATCGACAACTGAAGGAGTGTTCTTTTTTGTTCCATCAGAAATTATCAGGCTTGAAGGTGAAAATAACTATACCCGCTTTTATTTTGCCAGCCAGAAGCCAATGCTTGTTTCAAGGACCCTCAAGGAATATGAAGATATTCTTTCCGAGCATGATTTCATCCGGGCCCATAAATCACACCTTGTCAATAAGAAATTTGTAAAGCATCTTGACAAAGAAGGATTGCTTTGGCTTACCGATGGATCACACATTGCTGTTTCACGAAGAAAAAAGGAAGAAGTGCTGAAAGAACTCAGCAACAAATGAGAATTGAAAAACAATCTGCTCATTGCCCAAAATATGGAGGTACCGGGAACAATGATCGTGGCTACGACGAATTAATATACCTCCCGGCAAAGCAAAGAATCCCGACATAAGATTTAATTGTATTTTTAGCAGAATGAGACGATCATTCTTTCTTACACTTGTTTTTTTCACAGGATACGTGTTGCGTGCACAGCAATTGCAGGAACTTATTTTTGATCATTCACGTCCCATTACGGTAAAAGAAATAAAGTTTGATAATCGCACGCTTCCGGTCGGGCTCCCTTTATTCTCGATCGAAGTAAATAATCTGAAGGTTAATTCCAACGACGGTTTCTTTACACTCTTGGCGGACTATTCTTTACACTTATTACAAGAGCCGGATGAAGATTTTAGCGATGGATTTAAGATCCGGTTAGTACTTGCAAACAAAGGGGGGACACCGGTAACAGTTTCGAATATCGTTCCTTTCGGGGCCAATGAAGATCATTATTATGTGTCGGGCAGGACCGGGGCCGATACCAGCCGTTCTTTTTTATTTCAGCCCCGTAAAGAACCTATTGGTGTAGTTGTTCCTCATAACAACAATGACCTGAATTTTACAGCTGTTGAATTAAGCAATGGTAAAACCTTGTTTGGGCTTATAAAAAGGGATAATGACACCATTCAAAATTACATTCTGAATCGTACACCGTATGTACTGGAACCAGGGAAGAAGCTCGGATTTGAGTTGTATGCGGATCTGGCCGATGGCAACTGGCATTCTGCGTTAAAAAAATGTTTCCAGGAGCAGATGTTGTATGAGGTTGATAAATTCGATAATGCACTATATCAAAGGAAGGATCTTGAATACATCCGAAGTTCTTACACTATGCATTTAATGATGGCATGGGAAAAAAATTACTACAGCGGCTCAGCTTATCATCTCAGCGAGTTCTTAGAACATAAACAGAAATTGTATGGTGGCAATGACATATTCACCATCTGGCCCACCTGGCCTGTTCTTGGGTTGGATCAACGAACGCAATGGGACCTGATGCAGGATCTGCCCGGTGGAATTAACAAACAAAGAGAACTGGCATCGCTTTCTCATTCCATGGGCACAAAATATTTCATTAGCTATAATCCCTGGGATGATAAGGACGAAAAAACTTCATTGAAAACCATGGGTGATTTTATAAAAAAGATCGATGCAGATGGTGTGGTACTTGATACAAGAGCGGAAGGAAGCGACGAGTTGCAAAAAGCAGTAGATAATGCAAGGCCCGGTGTCGTTTTATACAGTGAGGGAATGGCGATTCCAAAAGATATGCAGGGCATCATTGCGGGCCGGCTACACAATGATATTTATTATCCTCCCCTGTTGAATCTGAATAAATTGATCAAACCCGATTTTGCGATCTTTCGTGTCGCCGAAGTCAATAAAGAAAGAATACGAAGAGAGTATAGTTCCGCATTATTCAACGGTTATGGTGTCGAAATAAATGTGATGCGGCCAGGAAGACATGAATGGATAGATGAGGATTATAAATACTGGGGACGATGTGTGAGGATATTAAAAGAGAATAGTTCAAATTTCAATTCATACAATTGGACTCCTTTGATTCCCACCTTACGAGATTCTGTGTATGTAAACGAATGGCAGCATGCAAATAAGACCATTTACACGATCTTTAGTTTACACCCAGGCGGTTTTCATGGTAAGCTATTTGAAATAAGGAAACGCCCATCGACCCATCTTGTGGATATTTGGAATCATGAGGAAGTTGTTGTTGATAATAATGATGAAAAGCAATTTGTATCCGTTGATATAGATGCGTATGATCCGAAGTATTCCGGTACAAACAACGAAGGTTCAGTTTGTGCATTGGGGTTATTTCACAGGTGGCTGGTTGTGCAAAGGGAGGGTGATAAAATATCCATCAGCTCAGTTGATCGTAGCCAAAAACATATTAAGGTCTGGCAGGGCAATCCGGCTTATGATAAGCAGCCACTTCAATTTGATACATCGATTGTTTCCTTTCATCTCTTTCAAAAGTTCGGCAGAATCCAGGGTAAGTACGTTGTTCAGTTATTTGATAAAAATGAATTGCTGGATGAGGTGATCATAAAGATCAATCCGGGTTCGCCACTATTGGTGTCCGAAACAAAAAAGACAAAAACAGTTCCGGCTGTTCCTGGTGGAATGGTTAGGATACCTTCCGGTACATTTGTCATGCAGGTAACAAATGGTGATGAATTTATTTCATACCCAAAACAGGGATTTCCAAAAACGGTAACCCTGAAAAGCTTTTACATGGATAAATACCCTGTAACAAATACACAGTTCAAAAAATTCATTGAGGCAACAGGTTATCACCCCGTTGACACCGCTAATTTCTTAAAACACTGGATGGATGATGCACCGAGGAAAGGAGAAGAAAAATTTCCTGTTGTGAATATCAGTTACGAAGATGCACAGGCTTATGCAAAATGGTCGGACAAACGATTGCCTACAGAACAGGAATGGCAATACGCAGCACAAACTCCGGATGCGAGATTATGGCCCTGGGGAAATGATGTAAGACAAAAAGGAAAAGATGCCAGGAGCATCAGTACGACGCTTACACTTGTTGATTATGGTATTCCTGATTCTTCATTGTGCAATATTGGTAATGGAAAACTGTACCCGGTTGGAAAATACAGGAAAGGGGTAAATCCTTTTGGGTTGTATGATCTGGTGGGTTCCGTCTGGCAAATGACCAATGACTGGTATCAAAGCGATACGTATCAATTTGTCATAATGAAGG
>DASTIZ010000363.1:0-5125 GCA_035717045.1 Chitinophagaceae bacterium | reverse complement strand
TAATCTCTTTGCATATAATATGTTTTTAAGACCGACTGACCAGGAACTGGAAAACTTTACGCCCGATTGGCATGTGGTCGTTTGCCCCGGTCTGAGATTGGATTCAAAAGAATGTGGCATTCGCCAACATAATGCATCCCTTATCTCATTTAAACACAAAATGATCCTGATCGCGGGTTCCGGTTATACAGGAGAAATGAAAAAAGGTGTTTTTACGATTCTTAATTATCTTCTGCCCCAGGAAAAAAATGTGCTGAGCATGCATTGCAGCGCTAATATGAGTGAGAATGGGGACACTGCAGTATTCTTTGGACTAAGCGGCACCGGTAAAACAACTCTTAGCGCTGATTCCAATCGTCTTTTGATTGGCGATGACGAGCATGCCTGGACCAACGATAATATTTTCAACTTTGAAGGCGGCTGCTACGCAAAATGTATACACCTGACCGAAGAAAAGGAACCCGAGATTTACCAGGCGATCCGGCACGGAGCATTGGTTGAAAACACAAAGTTCTTTACGGGTACGAATAAGATAAATTTCGAGGACTCATCAATAACTGAAAATACACGGGTTTCCTACCCGATTAATTTTATCAGCAATGCTGTTGAGCCGTCGATCGGTGCCTTACCTAAGAATATTTTCTTTTTAACCTGTGATGCATTTGGCGTATTGCCCCCGATATCAAAACTCACACCCGGTCAGGCCATGTATCAATTCATCAGTGGTTATACCGCAAAGGTGGCGGGAACTGAAACAGGAGTTACCGAGCCAAAGCCAACATTTAGTGCATGTTTTGGAGCGCCCTTCCTACCCTTGCATCCTGGTAAGTATGCCATGATGCTAGGAAAAAAGATGCAGGAGAATAGGGTCAGCGTTTGGCTGGTCAATACCGGCTGGACCGGTGGAACTTATGGGGTTGGCAAAAGGATAAAGCTTTCCTATACACGGGCAATGATTGCAGCGGCGCTGGAAGGCAGACTGGACAATGTCACGTTCCAGGAACATGAAGTATTTGGAGTGGCAATGCCAGTGAGTTGCTCCGATGTGCCCTCTGAATTACTAAATCCGCGCAATACATGGTCCGACAAGAAGGCTTATGATGAAAGAGCAAAGTCACTTGCAAGCTTATTTATAAACAATTTTGAAAAATATGCCACCGGTGTTTCTGCCGAAGTACGCGCAGCCGCACCTAAGATGGCCTGATTGCTCAGCGAACAGCTATAGTTGCTTGCCAGGCCCCGGCTCCGCGCCGGGGCTTATTTTTAGGATTCTATTTAATTTTTTTTCCCCAACTTGCTCAAGATTTCGCCATGAAAAGTTCCCTTTTGTTAGCCGCTTTTGTTTTTCCATTGCTGATCCTGCTTCAGCGTGACGATGACTATGTCAGGTGGCAGGAACATAGAAAATTAACCTGGGATGATTTCAAAGCCGAACCCATTAAAATGGGAAATACGGCAGCCATGACCACTACTCACCTTAGTTTCGGTTATAATATTTCTAACGGAATTATTACCTATAAGATCGATTGTCGCTTTGAAAAGAAGAAATCATGGGGACTCGTAAAGAACGATTGGATATTAAAACATGAGCAAGGCCATTTTGATATCGCCGAAATTTTTGCAAGAAAGCTCAACCAGGCAACTTTTGAATACAAGTTCAACCAAAACACATTTCAAAAAGATCTTGACGCTATCTATAAAGCTATCGTAGCCGATAAGGAGGCTTTTCAGCAACAATACGATGATGAAACTGATTACAGTCGCCATAAAAATAACCAGGCAGCATGGTTGAAGAAGATCGAAAAACAATTAACTGAGACTAAGGACTGGGCTGATTATTATTAGATCGGACAATAAAAGTGACTGGTTGTACTTTGTATGTAGTTACATTTCTCCCGCACTGAGTTGCCGGTTGCCATTTACGATTATAGTTTAAGATTATTCTCTCTGCCTTTTTGCTAATAGATAACCAGGATCATTGCTCGCTTTTACCAGGCCGATGAATCCATGTTTATCAATGATAAACCGAACATTGACTTTGTATGTGCCGGGGGAAATTTCTTTTGAAATTGAATCGGGTAACTGCGAGTATGTCCTCACACGTTCAGTCCAAGCTTTTGGATTGGTGGTGGCTTCAGTCTCAACTTTTGTAAACACCAGCTCTTCTTCGGCCTCCCCATTAATTATTGAAAACAACAAAGGTGGAGATTATGGAAGGAAAGAATTCGCTTTTCACCAACACTGTTCACAAAAAGATGCTTATGAAAGAATTTTTCACAAAAAAATTCCGGGATCGGATAATCAGTTCTTTTCCTTTGTAAAAATAAGTATCTGGCGCCGGCTCGATTTTTTAGGAGCTCCATTGACTATTTGAGGGGCCAATTGGGGAGCATTGGGCATCATCCTATCGCGGATCAAATCAACAAGCGCCTCACTTTTTGGATCGCAAATAATGTTCTTAGCAGAAACGACACCATCGGTTCCAATTTCATATTCCAATGTCACTGTATAATCTCCTTTCCTGATCTTCTTCGAAGTTTGCATTTCTGCCGTTATCGTAGCCTTATACTCATCAACAAATTTTTTCCACGTCTTGTTATTATCGGCATACTTTAATTCTGGTTTAGCGGGAAGAGTCAGGTTAACAGTTACCTGTGTCGTGTCAGCGCCTATCTTTTTCAGCGAATCGATCTGCACCCTTCTTACTGAATCCTCTCTGATCTTTTGCTCATTCACTTTACTTTTTGCTACTACTGCCGAATCTGCTTTTAGCTTTCCGCTAAAAAGCGAATCTCTTAACGATTGAGAAAAACTATTTGAACTGATAAGTAACACCAGTATTAGAAATACTTTGTTCATACATTAAATATAAAGGGATGATAAAGATATTTTATAATCCCCGTCCGGCTGAACGGCAATTGTTAATTTTTGCCCTGTTTAGAACAAGCCGTAGATCTGGGCATCGACTTTTCTTATGATCTCGCCAAGATGTTCTTCATTCTCGGGGAATTTGTTTTTGTCGATATCAATGATGAGCAGGGGTCCTTCTCTATAACTATCGATCCATTTATTATAATACTCGTTCAACCTTTTCAGGTAATCAAGCCTGATGTTTTCTTCATATTCTCTTCCTCGTTTCTGGATTTGTCCCACCAATGTTGGTACTGATGCCTTTAAATAGATGAGCAGGTCTGGCGGTTTTACCATCTGCTTCAATGTCTGGAAGAATTGAAAATAATTGTCAAAATCCCTTTTGCTCATCAAACCCATTTCATGAAGGTTGGGAGCAAATATGTGGGCATCTTCGTAGATCGTTCTGTCCTGTATCACGGTTTCGCTGCCTTTCTGAATCTCAACGAGCTGACCAAGACGACTATTCAAAAAATAGATTTGGAGGTTAAAGCTCCACCTTGGCATGTCTTCATAAAAATCGTAGAGATACGGATTGTGATCTACATCTTCAAAATGCGGTATCCATTTATAATGCTTGCTTAATGCTTCGGTTAATGTGGTCTTACCTGCACCGATGTTACCGGCTACGGCTATGTGTTTGGGTTTCGATTTTGCTTTTGCCATTGTGAAATTTGGATCGGCTATTCCTGGTTAGTATTCAAGACAGTTAAATGTAATCTAAAATCCGAAAACTGAAATCTGCAATCAAAAATATTTTAAGCTCATTGCCTCTCTCACCAATTGCATGGTGGCCTTTGCACTTATTCGCGCTTTCTCCGCCCCCTGTTCCATTACCTGCTTTAAATAAGTCTCATCTCTCAATATTGCATTCACTTTTTCCCGTATCGGTGAAATAAATTTGACCATATCTGCGCCCAACTGTCCCTTTAACTCTCCATACTTAATCGTACAATTATTATAATCTTCCTGATATTTGGCAACGGTGTTTTCTGAGCTAACTAATTTCAACAACAGGAAAATGTTCTCCACTTCCGGGCTCTTGGTTGAATTCATTTCTTTTGGACCGGAATCCATTTTTGCTTTTTTCACTTTTGTACGAATCAAATCATCATTATCAGACAAATAAATTGTAGCATACTGATTTTCGCTCTTACTCATTTTACCGCTCCCATCGAGACTAGGCACTTTTATCAACTCTTCTCCAAAATTGAACGCAGAGGGCTCTGGAAATACCTCACCATACCTGTGGTTAAATCGTTTTACAAAATTGCGGGCCATCTCCAGGTGTTGTTCCTGGTCTTTACCTACAGGTACATATTTGGCCCGGTGCAAAATAATATCGGCCGTCTGGAGCACGGGGTAAGTGAGCAGACCGGCATTTATATTATCCGGCTGTAATCTTGCCTTATCCTTAAACGTCGTGGTTTTTTCCAATTCTCCCTTGTAAGCAAGCATATTCAGGTATAAGTACAATTCACTGGTTTCGTAAACATGACTTTGGCAATAAAGTGCCACTTTGTTTGGATCAAGGCCGCAGGCAATGTTCTCTGCCAAAACACGGAGAACGTTTTGCCTTAAGTCTTTTGTATCAGGGTGGGTCGTTAGCGAATGAAGATCGGCAACCATAAAAAAACAATCGTATTCTTCCTGCATCTTTACATAGTTCTTTACAGCCCCAAAATAATTTCCGAGGTGTAAAAAACCTGTGGGCCTGATACCGCTCATCACTATTTCATTGTTCTTAGTCATGCGGCGGCGAAGATAAGGAAGTCAGCCGGCAGTTTCAGTCTGCAGTCGGCAGTACGCAGTTGGCAGTCGAAGCGGCAACTTGCAATTTCTTATAGGTAGACTGAAGACTGCAGATTGAAGACTGCCGACTGCCGACTGAAGACTGGAAACCGGTAACTATATTTGTAAAATGGAAGTAACCGATGCATTGATCGAAAAGCTGGCCCATTTGTCACGGCTTGAATTTAATGACGCCGACAAAGCGGAAATTAAGAATGATTTGCAGCGCATGATCAGCTTTGTAGAAAAATTAGATGAGCTTGATCTCACTGGTACCGAGCCGCTGCTTCATATGTCTTCGAATATAAATGTGTTGAGACAAGATGAAGTTAAAGGATCGGTTAGCCGTGAAGAAGCATTAAAAAATGCACCGGAGCACGATGAAAAATTTTTTAGAGTACCTAAGGTGATTAAAAAATGAAGT
>DASTIZ010000362.1:0-13077 GCA_035717045.1 Chitinophagaceae bacterium | reverse complement strand
CCTGCACCGTGGTCCTTTGCTGATGTTTCTTACACGACTGTTGATCAGTAAAACCGAGATATGGAATATTCGCATAGTTACATTATAAAAGGCTGATTAATTATCATTTCTTGCTGTTCTTACCTACGGGATTTTGTGTTCAATGGGTTCGGCTGCAGATCCAATATGTTCTTCCACTGGTTTTAACAAGCAGGTTATTCTTTGCATTTCCACCAAATTATATTTCTCTGTTACAGCAAATAATAGAGCAGGCATGTGAGCTCATCTTTAAAAAGACCGCAATATTTTTTCATCTTTTCTATAAAAAAAGAATGAACCCACATGAGTTCATTCTTTTTTTGCATCATTGTTTGCGACTCAAAAAATCTTTATACTGTTCTGCATTTCTTTTTAATGACCGCCCCGTCTGAGGTGTAATGCACTTTGCATTTTTCATTGCCCTTTGTTAATTCCACCTCGTAAATAGTGCGATTGCTGTTGAATTCTGTTTCTACATCTTTAATTGTGTAACCGTTATACTGGGTTTGGATCAATGTATTAATATTGGCGGGTAGTTTTGCCGGGTTTGACATCACCACTGCTGAGCGAACCCATTTACCATCATTGTACCAGGCCTGGTAATCGGAGCCATCCAACTTGAACCTAACCTCGTAGTCACTGGCATCCATTCCATAATCCCAGTCAGTAGGCACCACTTCGATCCTTTCCTCCGGAGTATAAGCGTACCAAACAACTTCGGTTGCATTTGGAAAACGCGTAGAAAAGTCTGAAGTCATATCGGCTTGCGGATTGTTCTTTGTCAGGTGCCTTTCTTTTTTTCTTGCAACAGTTCCGTTTTCTGTATAATGAACGTTCCATTTACTATCACCTTTTACCAGTTTTACTTCATACAGCTCCTGTTTATTATCATGCTCAAGATCTACGTCAGCGATCCTGTAACCGGGATATTGAGTATTAATGGCTCTCATTACATCGGCTGGCAGGTCAATGTCATCGATCATTTGAGAAGAACGGATCCATTGACCATTGTCATACCATGCAATGTAATCTGCATCATTCCAGTGGAAGGTTACGTAGTAATCCTTATCATCAAGACCAACATACCAGTCAGTCGGTTCGGGAGTCATAGTTTTGTCCGGTGTGTATTGATACCACGTCACTTTTGAGGCTTTTGGATATTTGGTATCAAAGGAAGTACGAATTTCCACCGGTACGATCACGGTATCCCCGGTAGAACGTGCTACGGAATAATTGATCTGCTCATCTGATGAAATGCTTTCCCCGGAGGGTTTTAAGAAACTGCTCCCGGCGATCAATGCCGTCACAAGCAGTATACTAAATGTCTTCATAAATTTAGAGTTTAAACGTGATGAAATAATTGAGGTTGTTTTTCCACATAACCCGGTAAGCGAAGAGTTTTTATTGTAACACCTCTGAACCGCACAGTTACAGTAGTTGCAAATAATTCGCCAGAAATGAAATTTGTTTATATCTTCTGCGAGCCAGGAAAAAATCAGTTGGATAGATGGGGCGGTATCATTCTTATATTAATTCAGCAAAGGAGATATTGACTCGCTATAAGGGCGAAGAGCCATTATCATCATATCTAAAGAAATATTTTTCATCCAGTAAGAAGTTTGGAGCAAGGGATCGCAGGGAGATCTCCCATGTATGCTACTGTTATTTTCGCCTTGGCAAGGCCGCCATGAGTTTAACCATTGAAGAAAGATTATTGACCGGCCTGCTTCTATGTAGTGATCAGCCAGGTGAAATTCTTTCTGCACTGGAACCTGAGTGGAATGAGAAAGTTCACCTGCCACTTCAGCAGAAATTATTGTTTATTCATTCTTCATTATTAATTACTGACGTTTTCCCCTGGAAGAATGAATTAAGCGATGCCATTGACCATGAAAAATTTTCTGAATCATTTTTCACTCAGCCGGACCTATTTATTCGATTGCGACCGGGAAGTGAAAAAACTGTTATCGATAAACTTCAGAAAGCAAAACATGAATTTAAAATGATTTCTGAAAGTTGTCTTGCCTTTCCCAATTCCTCCAGGTTATCTTCGATCATTGAATTAGATAAAGAAGCAGTGATCCAGGATTATAATTCACAACGGGTAGACAAAATCCTGAGGTCGGCTTTTTCTTCAGCAAGAAATGAGAAGCCTGCGGTTTGGGACTGCTGTGCAGGCAGCGGTGGTAAATCAATTATGGCACATGATATCAATTCCAGAATCGATCTTACCGTTTCTGATGTGAGAGAAAGTATTCTCGCCAACCTAAAAAAGAGATTTGCCAATGCCGGTATAAAAAATTATAAAAGTTACCTCGTTGACCTGACGTCGGATGAATCTGAGATCCCAAATCTGAAATCTGAAATGATCATCTGCGATGCGCCATGCACCGGCAGTGGCACCTGGTCCCGTACTCCCGAACAACTTTATTTTTTTAATGACAATGAGATTGAAAGATTTTCTTTTCGTCAAAAGAAGATCGTTTCAAATGTTATTCCCCGTCTTCAAAGCGGCGGATCATTTATTTATATCACTTGTTCTGTTTTCAGAAAAGAGAATGAAGGGGTAGTGGAATTCATTAAAGAGAACTTCCATTTACAAATGACGCACATGGAAGTTCTAAAAGGTTATGACAAGAAAGCTGATTCGATGTTTGCTGCCCTGTTCGAAAAACTATAGCCTTATAAATTCTGCGGTACCGATCAGCACGTTTTTATTGTAGACATTAATGAAATACTTTCCTTTAGCCAACCTGCTGATTGAGAGATCAAGCACTTTTTTGCCCGGGATCTTTGATTCCTGCAGTCTTTGTACTAACCTCCCATTCATGTCATAGATAAGTATTGGCATCGTTGCGATCGCATCATTGGTTTCTACGATCAAGGTTGCACTATTTCCCACTGATGGGTTTGGACGGACAGAAACATAATTTCCATTAGTACCCGGATTCACAACACCGGTAACTACGCAAGGAGTTGAAATGCTGGCAACTGTCGTATCGATATAAACTGAAGTGGAAGTGGCAACTGCTGTGTCGATTATTTGTTTGATCCGGTAAGAATAGCTGCCTGAGCTACCAGAGGCCAGGTTATTTTCAAATTGGTATGTATGGGTTGCCAGTGTTGAACCTGCAGTTGGATTTATATCTCCAATTTTTGTAAAGTTTGCTTCACCCGGTCCTTTTCGTTCTATTTCATACTTCATGCCGCTAACATCTTTGCTTGTCCAGTTCACCGTGATCCGGCAACCATTGATGGTTGAAGATGATGTGGCAAACTCAGTTAATAAAGTTCCGAAGGCGGATTTCAGATCTGGAATGCCATAACCGATCCTGTCATTTGGAGCCGAAGCGATACTGCCTGCCTCACGCAATGCTCTTATAATTCTCATATTGGAAAATTCAGTAAATCCCTGCCAAAGAACAGTGGATAGCCCTGCCATGTTTGGACAGGCAAACGAAGTTCCGCTGCCTGTAACAACAGAATTATTTGTCGCCTGAACTATGGCACTCACACCTACTGAAGCCACATCGGGTTTTACCTGGCCGTCACTTGATGGCCCATAACTTGAGAAGGCACCCACCGCACCGGCTGTGTTCACGGCCCCCACGGCTAAGACACTATCACCATCTGCTGGCGTCATTATATAATGCCATGGCGCACCCCCTTCATTGCCTGCCGCATTTACAAAAAGGATTCCTTTTTTAGCTGCGAGATCTGCACCAATTGCCGCAAGGGTTGTGTTACCATTCATTTGCGAATAGGTATGATCAAATGCCGCATCATCAAATTCAGAATAACCCAATGATGCTGAAATAACATCGGCGCCGGCACTATCCGCTCTTTCCATACCACAAACCATATTGAATTCTTCAATGGGATATTCGCTCGCTGTTTCTTCCGTGCGATATAAAAAGAAACTCGCTTTTGGAGCCTTACCAATGAACTGACCCGGAATGTTTGCGGCAATAATTGACAGGCATTGCATACCATGCGGATGATCATCGGCAACATTTGTATTGTTAGAATAGAAATCCCATGTATCCAGCACCTGGTTGTTAAGAATGATGCTATCCATGGCATCCAGCGTATTATAACTAAAAAAACCTCCGTCAAGCATGGCAATGATCATCCCTTGCCCGCGCAGGCCAATGTTGTGGAGAAATTGTCCTTTATGCAGATTGATCTCGTTGAATGATCCCGTGCCATAATTAAAATAATCAGCAGCCAGTTCTGTTTCTCTTGCTACAGGGTTATAAGGTTGATCGGCCAGGATTAATTTCTCAGTAGTATTTGCTGCCGTTCTTGCCGCAATCGGCGAAGTAGATTGAACAAACGATAATGCATTAATTGCTGTGATCGCATTTGGGTCGGAAGTTTGGATAGCAACACTGTTGTGCCATTTGGAAATATTTAAAACGGTGACATTGGGAACGTTTCTTATTTGTGTAATGAAGGAAGGAGTTACCGGGAGATCAGTGCTGTCAATCGCTATTCCATATCTTGTCCGGCGATCAATTGCTCTTTGCGATAAATATGATGATGGAGTTGAAAGCGAATAAGGATTATCTCCCTTGTTCTTAAATTTCACAACATAGCGGGTAAATTGTGCATGTGCTTCCCCAAGAAATAAACAGCTTCCAATAAGGAACACGATTAGTTTGTTCAACGGGATGATTTTTAATCTTCAAAAATAACAAAAGAAAAATGAAGTCGGAAGTCGGATCCCGATAGCTATCGCGTCGGAAGTCGGAAGTCGGAAGTCGAGGTAGATTGTGGTGCGCAAGGTAAACAAAGGAAAAATTCGATCTAAGTTCCCCCTTCGGGGGGCAGGGGGCTTCAGTTATGATCGATCATCCACATTTTGATACCGAAACCAGTATAGTAAGCGGGTTGAGTATTGGCGGGTTGATATTCCCATAAAACGAAATCACGTGTCACAAGCCCGATGTTTTTGGCATACTGTTCCTGCGCCAGGGTCCTCGAGCCAACGGAATTTGTGTTCGTAACGGGTATGTTGAACGATTCATCGATCTGGAAGACGGTATAGACATCGTTAATCGTTTTGCCTCCAATCGTTATTGAAGGATCAAAACTCTCCATATTGTAGTCCCAGTCATTCATATCGTCATCGTTATTGAAAGTATAAAGGGATGCGAATGGATCATCCGACAGATATTTATTTCCTTTCCAGTCTGTATTTAATTTGAACGGCAAATGCAATTTTATATAGCGAAGATTATCTTCGATCACTTCAACCTGGTCGCTAAGGCTGGTAATAAAATAGGTTCCATTTTCTACCCAGGGCTGTGTACCGGTTGAATCGCGCAGATAGCGTATAATCCGGGAGCTTGGGCGGCCAAGATTATCGGGAACCTGGGCATCTACTACATGCTTCACCTGGTACCTGTGAATTTCCTGCACCGTTCCAAAATTCTTAAAAACGGTTGAATCGAGCCGATAAGTTATGTACTTGCCTACGGTTAACGGTAAATAATCAGCAATGGCTTCAGTAGTAAATTCTTCTGTTTTCTTCTCGCAGGAAGTTAATGAAATGACTAGCGCCAAAGCGGCTAAACATGGTATCAGGTTCTTTGATCTCATAAGATTAATCATCAATTAGGGTACTCCAGATTTATTATGATCACCAACGGCGTGGTAAAACTAAAAACAAAAACCGGGAATGACAATTCCCGGCATCTTAAACGAGATTTTACTAAGAATATTGCCTGAAATTCAGGTCATTGCTATGGGTTTATATTCAAATTTTTGTAGAGTCAGGGCATACCCTGTCTCTACAAAATCATGTCATTTCAGTCTGCCCGATTGAATGATGCCGCCTCCGATCACGTCATCCCCCTCGTAAAAAACTGCACTTTGACCCGGTGCAATTCCTTTGACATGCTCATAAAAATGTACCTGTATTTGTTTTGGCGGAGACTGGTCGGGCCCTGTATCTACGACAGGATATAAATTTGATAATGTCCCTTTGTCTTTGTACCTGATCCTGGTAGTCGCTTCCATACCCGGGGTTATTGAATCATATTTTATCAAATTCAATTTCCCTACCATCATTTCATTTTGTTCAAGATCTTCTTCATCACCCAGCACAACAGTATTTGTATCCGCGATGATCCTCGTCACAAATACCGGGCGACCGAGTGCAATATCCAATCCTTTGCGTTGGCCAATCGTATAAAAAGGATAGCCTTTATGTTTGCCTAAAATATTTCCATTCTTATCGACAAAGTTTCCTCCATCAACTCTTTCTTCCAGCCCTTTTACATTTCGTTTTAAGAAGCCACGATAGTCATTGTCGGGTACAAAACAAATTTCATAGCTCTCGCTCTTTTTAGCCAGTTCAGGGTAACCATAATCAAAAGCCATTTGGCGTATCTCTGTTTTTCTGTAGGGACCTAATGGCAGTATAGTTCTGCTTAATAGATCTTGTTGTAATCCCCACAAGACATAGCTCTGGTCTTTTGTGTCATCTACAGCCCTGCTTACAACAAACCTCCCATTATCATGCTGATAAATTTTTGCATAATGACCGGTTGCTATAAACTCACAATTCAATGCATCGGCTCTTTTTAATAGTGCGCGCCATTTTATATGTGTATTGCAAAGCACACAAGGATTAGGTGTACGACCGGCCAGGTATTCGTCAACAAAATTCTCTATTACAAAATCTCCAAACTCTTCGCGGATATCCAGGATGTAATGTGCAAATCCGTGTTCAACCGCAGCTTGCCTTGCGTCATTGAATGAATCAAGATTGCAACACCCTGTTTCCTTTTTGCTTCCCCCGCTATGGGCATAGTCCCAGGTTTTCATGGTGATCCCCACTACTTCATAACCCTGGTCATGAAGCATTAATGCGGTTATCGTACTGTCGATGCCCCCGCTCATAGCCACTAAAACTTTTCCTTTTTTGCTCATTAAAAAACTGAATCCGCCTACGCTAAAGCTTCGGCGGACAAGGCTGCAAATATACAAAACCCATTCGGGTCGGCTTAAATAAACTCATAATACAAAAGGGAAATCGTTGATTTATAGGCCAGGATTGACTATGGGCTTTTTGATCCTTTGCGATGGGACACAAAACAGGAACTGAGATTATTTTGTTGGTTGTTTTCCAAAAAATCTTTTTAGCAAGAATAGCCCGAGGGCAAAGCCAATGATGAAAAGAATAAAGGTATTCATGAGTTTGAATAATTAATTTATCAAATGTAAATATTAACCGGATTACCAATAAACATACATACAACCTGGAGAAATTAGTTAAGCAATCGGTATCTATACAGAGGATTGGAACAGTAGGATGTTTATCTCCCTTGATTTTCATATTTGAGCACCTTTATGACCGCCGCCCGGAAGGTCAGTATTCAGGGCAGGTTTTGTTTCAACGGCTCTGATTCTTCGTGGCAGTTTTCTTTATGGGATAACTGTTTCTATTGATTCCTTATCTTCCGTCATAATTTTTAAGATATCTGTATATGAGGAAATTTTTATTTACGCTTTGCCTGTTGCCTATTGCTAATAGCTTTTATGCCCAGGATCTGAAATATTATTTGCCTGATAGTGTCACCTACAATCCGTCAATTCCAAAACCAAGAGATATTATCTACCATGAAGTAGGCGAGTGGCATGTCACTCATGACCGTTTGGTTAATTATATGAAAGCAATTGCTGCTGCGGCACCTGCCAGAGTGAAGTTAGAAACAATGGGTTTTACTTATGAAGACCGTCCGCAGCTATTATTGATCATTACTTCTCCAAAAAATCAGCAGCGATTGGAAGAAATAAGACAACAACATGTAAAGTTGACCGATCCTTCACAATCATCTTCAGTTAATATTGATAATATGCCAATCGTTGTCTGGATCGGGCATTCCATTCATGGTAATGAACCAAGTGGTGCGAATGCAAGTTTGTTAACGGCATATTATCTCGCCGCAGCGCAGGGAAAACAAATTGATGATCTGCTCGATAATGTAGTTGTATTATTTGATCCTTCATTTAACCCTGATGGCCTTCAACGTTTTTCTACCTGGGCCAATCAACACAGGAGCAAAAATTTGGTGAGTGATCCCAATTCAAGAGAGTTCAATGAGGTGTGGCCGGGTGGCCGTTTCAATCATTACTGGTTTGATCTGAATCGGGACTGGTTGCCGGCGGTGCATGTAGAAAGTCAGAATCGTTTGGCCTGGTTTCATAAATGGAAGCCAAACATTCTTACTGATCATCATGAGCAGGGAAGTAATGCAACTTTCTTTTTTCAACCCGGAGTCCCATCACGGGTGAACCCATTAACACCTGAAAAGAACCAGGAACTGACGGCTAAACTTGCAAAATTTCATGCTGCATTTCTGGACCGTATCGGTTCATTGTATTTTACGAAAGAGAACTATGATGATTTTTATTATGGTAAAGGCTCAACTTATCCGGATGTGCAAGGTTGTATCGGGATCTTATTTGAGCAAGCCTCATCAAGAGGGCACTTACAACAAACATCAAATGGATTATTAAGTTTTCCTTTCACCATAAAAAACCAGTTTATTACTGCGCTGTCAACTTTGGAAGGTGCAAAAGCACTCCGAAAAGAGTTTTTAGAATACCAAAGAGATTTTTTTAAGCGAGCCTCAACCCGTGCAGCGGCATTTGGTACCAAAGCTTATGTATTCGGCGATAAGAATGATAAAGCAAAAACATTTGAGTTTGCAACAATGCTGAGACGACACCAGATCGAGCTCAATGAATTACCGGATAACTGGAGTGACAACGAATTTCAAAAAGGTTCGTCGTTTATTGTTTCATTGAATCAGCCGCAACATAGTTTGATACGGGGCATATTTGATAAAACTCTCGACTATAAAGACAGCTTATTTTACGATATCACGGCATGGACGATGCCGCTTGCCTTTGGGTTGCCATTTAAGGGATTAACGACAATACCAGTTCCCGGCGCAAAAGTGGAATCATTGAATTTTTTGAAAGGTGAAGTAGTGGGAAGCCAATCAAACTATGCGTATTTATTAGAATGGGATGAATTGTATGCGCCGGCTGCTCTAAACGAAATGCTGGATGCCGGTTGGATTGTAAAAGTGGCCACGAAAAGTTTTGAAATGATGGCAGGGAACAGAACTAAGAATTTTGATCCTGGCACGATCATGATTCCTGTCAAACTGCAAAAGGACAATCAAGAAACTATCGCAGGTAAAATGAATAGCCTGGCGGGGAAATACCGGTTGAGAATTAATTCAGTAAACACCGGGAATGTAAATACAGGAATTGATCTTGGCAGCAACCGGTTTTCTGTAATTGCAAAGCCATCCATTGCGATGATTGTCGGGCCTGGTGTAAATGCAATTGATGCCGGTGAAGTCTGGCATCTATTGGACCAGCGAATGAATATTGCCGCTACTCATCTTGAATCATCAGTTTTCAACCGCGTAGAATTGAACAAATACAACACGATCATAATGGTTGGAGGTAGTTATCCTGATCTGAACAAAGACAAATTAAGATCGTGGGTACAGGCTGGCGGGACATTGATATTAACCGAAGAAGCAATAAATTGGGCCGCACAAAATAATATTGCCGATGTTAAATTCAAAAAAGTAAAGGCCGCAACCGACAGTACGCAAAGACTTACTTATACTGATCGTGTTGAGGTTGAAGGGGCACAAGAAATGAATGGGGCTATTTTTGGTGCCGATATTGATAATACACATCCGCTTACTTATGGTTATAATCAAAAAACGATAAGCCTATTCAAGGCGAACAAGGTCTTTATGGAGAAAAGCAAGAATCCCTTTGCTACTCCATTTTATTACGGAAGTAAGCCCTTGCAAAGTGGCTGGGCCAGCAAAGAAAACCTGGAGGCAATAAAAAATTCAGCTGCGGTTATAGTCAATACGGTTGGTAATGGCCGGGTAATCAATATTGCAGACAATCCAAATTTTCGTGCATTCTGGTTAGGGGGCAGCAAGCTTTTTATGAACTCAATTTTCTTTGGAAGAATTATTGATGCTGCGAGTGGAAGAACGGATGAGTAAGGCCCCCCTGTCCCCGATGGGGTAACTTGCATCGGTCGTTCTTTTATTGTTCGGATTTATTCTTAGGTGAAGTGGAAGGATAAATTGTTTGGATATATTCTAAAGCACCGCTCCTTTCCCCTTCATTGCGACTGCGAGCATGCGAAGCAGGAAGCAACGGGGAAGGAGAAGGAGGAAGAGGCCTTTCATGAATTCAATTTTCTTTGGAAGAATTATCGATTCAGCAAGCGCCAGAACTGACGATTGACGTAATCTTATTAAGATTTTTTCACCAAATGTGTAAAACACCAAAAGATCAGAGAAAAAACACCGAAAATTACCAGAAAGCAGCATTGTCAGCATATAATGGGAATGTAAATTGCGGGTGTTATTAATTATTTACGTACGATTTAAAATTGAGCACTATGATTAAGTTACAAGTAATCGGACACCTCGGCAAGGATTGCGTGGTTAACACCGTGAATGGTAAAAATGTAATCAATTTTACCGTAGCACACACGGAAAGGTATCGTGATGCACAAGGCAATAACCAGGAAAAAACAACCTGGGTCGACTGCGCTTACTGGTCCGACAAAACAGCTATTTCACCTTATCTTACCAAAGGAAAACAGGTGTATGTGGAGGGAACTCCAGAAGCCCGTTCTTTTCAACGCAACGATGGAACTCCGGGATCATCTCTTTCATTGAGAGTTCGCGAAATCCAGTTGCTTGGTGGCAAAGGCGATAGTGGCAATGTTTCTGCCGCACCCGCACCGGCGACAGCCGTGCCTTCAGCCAGCGATATTGCTGAACCGGTGGACGATTTGCCGTTCTGATCGACAAGCACGAACGTAATAATGCCTCTGGAAACGGGGGCATTGTTATTTGTCACCCCATCATCAGTTATTTAATAGGCTACTCTGCTTCTCCTCTCCACATCATTGCGACACTGGGTATAGCGAAGCGGAAACAAGGGAGTGCGGGTGAAATTTTAATCATTGAAGGATAAATCCGGAGTAAAGTGCATTCACTATCTTAATATAATGAAAGGCATGTGTCTGCTCATTTTCTACTAACCGGCCATTCTTACTGCACAATCAAGAATTCCAGTGATCAATACGGATGTGCTTGTTATTGGCGGCGGGGTTGGCGGAACCGCCGCTGCGATTCGGTCTGCAAAGAGTGGGAGTGAGGACTGTTTTGGTAGAGGCACAGGCGTGATCAGGTCATACAGTTCGCCATGCCAGATGGGATCAACTGTAAAGTCGTCTTGACCCAACCCATCATGCTTAACCAATGGAGCGATAAATCTGGTCATCCCATTTTTTGGATTGGAGGCATAAAAAGCGGTCAGCATTTGGTATAAAACTGAAAAACTCACATTATGAGCCAATTTAAATGTCGGGTCAGCGGGTCGTTTAGAAAAAAACTCCGCTAATCCTTTATAAAGCTCTTTTGCCTTTATCAAACTGTAACATTTCTAACCCTCTTTTTCTCTTTTATGCTCTTAGCCGCTACTAGTCCCGCTGCACAGATCTATGAAGAAATGTATAATGATCAGCCTCTTACAAGAAGAGAAATTGCAGCATTATTGAACCGCTCTCTGGATCTTATACAAGGGGAATTGACATGAAAGGAGCTTTTTCAGCAAAACTTTACGATTGGCACAAATGATGTGAATCGCGGTCATTGATTTCTTCTTAAATTGTAGTTCTCTTAAATACAAATTGCTATGTCATCACGTCGGAAATTTATTCAAAACTTAAGTAACACTGCTTTATTAGTTGGCAGTGGGAGTATTTCAAAACTGCTCGCAGAAGAAAGCTATGAAACAAGAATAATTCCCTGGGAGAAAAGAATTTCTTCCAATGATAAAATAAGAATTGCCGTAATTGGTACAGGCATCCAGGGGCATAGTGACCTTCAGGCGGCATTAAAAGTTCCGGGTGTTGAATTGGCTGCAGCCTGTGATCTTTATACCGGGCGTTTGGAAAGGATGAAAGAATTATATGGTAAAGATCTTTTTACAACCAAAGATTATCGCGAAGTGCTGGAGAAGAAGGACATTGATGCAGTCATTTTAGCGATAAGTGATAACTGGCATTCTCGTATTTCCATCGATGCTCTGAATAAAGGCAAACATGTTTATTGTGAAAAGCCCATGGTGCATAAACTTAGCCAGGGGCAGGAAGTGATCAACACTTGGAAAAAATCAGGTAAGGTTATGCAGATCGGCAGCCAGGGCATTAGTGGGGCAAGCTTTGCAAAAGCAAAAGAACTTTTCAAAGCCGGCGAGATCGGTAAGATCAATTGCATTGAAGCGACCTATGACCGGCAAAGTGCAATCGGGGCATGGCAATATACCATTCCAACTGATGAATCGCCACAAACTGTAGATTGGGATCGTTATGTGTCTTTGATGAATCCAAGACCCAGGTATGATGCAAAGAAATTTTTCTGGTGGCGAAATTACAAGGATTTTGGAACCGGTATGTCTGGTGATCTTTTCGTTCATTTACTAACAGGAATACATTATGTAACGGGTTCGATGGGTCCGACAAAAATTGTTTCAGCCGGTCAGCTTGCGTACTGGAAAGATGGCCGTGATGTGCCGGATGTGATGGTATCGATAATGGATTATCCTGAGACAAAAGAACATCCTGCTTTTCAAACAATGCTTCGTGTGAATTTTATAAGTGGTGGCGGGGATCGCAGTGTTGTTCGTTATATCGGCAGTGAAGGGGTCATGGAAAAAACATGGGATGGAGTCCGTGTTGCGTATAGCCAGATGCCCAAAGCGCCGGGTATTGGGGGATGGGACTCACTAAGCACCTATCCCCAGGCCATGCAGGATGAATTGATGAAAAAGTATAATGAGAAATGGACCGCAGATGACCGGAAAAGGATACAAAAGCAGGCAATTCAATATAGAGCCCCGGAGGGAAGCAATGATCATGTTGAACATTTTGCCAATTTCTTTGAAGGCATAAGAAATAATAAACCTGTTATTGAAGACCCGATT
>DASTIZ010000361.1:0-2910 GCA_035717045.1 Chitinophagaceae bacterium | reverse complement strand
GGCGCCGCGGCTTTCCCCGTCGCCGATAATAAACGCCTTTACTTTGAAACTTGTATTGTTCAGCACATACTTCAGTCCTTTTAAGAAAAGGGAATGATTTTTTACCGGGACCAATCGGCCAATAATACCAATGGCAACCGTATCGTCATCCAGGCCAAATTCACTTCTGAACTTAATTCTTTTTATTTCCTGGTCAACTGTGAAATGATCAAGATCGAGTCCCAGTGGGATCACCCGGAACTTATCAGGAGCCGCTATTTTAAAATCACCTGACAATTCTTTTTTCTGAACCTCACTAATTGCCACGATCGCATCACTAAACCCGGCAAGATATCTTTCTGTTCGGATGAAAAAATTTGTTTTCAGCGAATTGAAATACGAATGAAAGATATGACCATGAAACGTGTGCACAATCACCGGGACACCTGCATGTTTTGCCGCGAGTCTTCCCAATGCGCCGGACTTTGCCGCATGTGTATGTACAATATCGGGTTTGAATTCCCTGATCAGCTGTTTTAATTTATTATACGCCATCCAATCCTGGCGCGGAGAAATCGGTCTTTTCATTTCGGCGATACAACGTGGTTCAATATTATTTGCCGATGCTAAGAAATCAGCGTCCTGCTCATGATCCTCTTTGCCACCAGTAACAAGAAGCGTTTCAAAATCGGGCTGCATATACCGCGAAAGGTATACAGCGTTTTTCGAAGGGCCGCCAATGATAAGGCGATTAAGTATTCTTAAAACTCTTGGCATTTACCGTTGCAAATTACTCTAGAATTGCAGAAAAGAGAGTAAAGGAATGAACAAATATGTTCTTTTCAAATTCCTGAGCCATTGAAACACGGTGGGATGAAACCATAATTCAGATTCTGTTGTAACAGGAGGTTTTGGCTGGGGCCTGGTTCCGTTAACGAAGGATTGGATGACATTCCTCAACGCAGGCAGGATTGAAGCATATTGTAAATAAGGATATGTGTAAAAATTGTCTTGCTTTGGCGGTTTGATAAATACTTGCTCAATGATTCCACCGGTATCTACACCGGTGTCTACATAATGCACTGTAGTACCAAAAAGATCTTGCTTACCGGTTGCCATCGCCCAATAACCGCCGTGCACACCACGAAAGGCGGGAGTAATGCCTGTATGGATATTGATAAATGTTGCCGGTATAGATTCAAGCGTCTTCTTTGAAATTATCCGTGTACCATTTACAATGACCAGGTCAGGTTCTAATTGCCTGATCACAGAGCGGCCCTCTTCGGTATTTGCATATCTTATTCTTTTTATTATGTCCTTTGGTGGGGCGGTTTCGTCCAGATCATATTGCTTAAATATTTCAGCTTTTCTTTTTTGTGAAAATCTCTTTATGACCGGGGCAATGCAAAGAAAGAATATCACCTGGCTTAATGCGCTGAGGTACCCAAGCCGTTTAGCCCGGTTTAAAAATTGCTTTTTTCTTGGGATCGGTGTTTCAAATACCACAGCATCGATCTCAAAATATTTTTTAAGATAGTTGTAAACAATGTTGGTCGAATCGCAGTCGCGTGCAAGAATAATGATCTTTGGTTTCATGGATTTTTGGTTCTTTGATAGATCTCCATAAGATTTAATGATTCTATTTTTTGTTCAGCTTCCAGGTCGCGGTAAACAGTAAATACTTTTTCAAGAAAGCTGAAATTCTCATCCATGTAGCTACCGAAATTATGAGGGTGCCACCAAAGCTGGTAAATGAGTCCATGCTTTGCCGCAGATCTTAGTCCGTCTTCTATTCTGCGAAATTTAAGACCATCAAACATCTTAAGCTTTGGTGAATACGGTCTCAAAAATCGACTTGCTGGTATATTGATAATTTCCCCTGGCGCAGGAAGAGGATGACAATGATGACCTGTAACATTCAGGTAGGCATCACCAAACCGGATCGCCCGCCTGAAATAATTTTCATTTTCCCTTGAAATGGGTTTGTACGCACCGGAACGCTCATTGCCCCTGTAAATTTTTATTCCTTCCTGTAAACAAACACGGATATGTGCTTCTGAATACTGGTTGCGCGGGAATACTATACTATTGATGGTTATTCCTTTTTCACCGGCAATTCGTTTTGCCGCCTGCAGATCATGTTGAAATTGTTCGACAGTAGTGTTTTTTTCCAGCGTATAGAAATGACAAAACGTGTGAGTTCCTATTTCCTGACCCGGGGTATTTTTTATTTGTTCGATCAGTGCGGGGGCAAAGTGATAAATGGTTTCGAGTTCGTTTTGTTGGATGTAGGAATAAGGATCATATTCTTTCATTTTATAACCGGGCAGGCTGGAAGGGAAATAGCCCAGCATCTCATTCTTGTCTTTAAAGAAAAGGAAGCCGACGGTGGCCCAGGTACAATGCACATTGTATTCCGTAAATAACGCAAGCAGGCGGGGAACAACCTTATGAACATTGCGGAGATTTCCTCCATAATTTTCTAAAGTCCGATGATCTCTCACACCCCAGAAAAGCTCGAAGTCAAGTGATATGGTAAAGATCCCTTTACTCAATGAAAAAAGGTTTTTACATAAAATATTTCTTATACCAATGTTGAAAAACGATCAACACCCAAAGTTGCTCTACAATATGGCCGGGAGCGTTTGAGTATAATTGTTTTTTCAGGCAACTGATATAAGCGGTATTGAAAATACCCTGCTCTTCTACAAATTTTTCATTTAACAGGTCATCAAAAATATAGGTATGCAATTCTTCGCGGAACCATTTCAGCATGGGTATTTCAAATCCTCTTTTGCCGCGGTTATAGATCTCCGGTGGTAATATATTCCTGAATGCATCCTTGACGATCTTCTTCCTGCCTGTCTTGTTTATTTTATATTCGGACGGAAGTGAAAACGCGAATTCAACCACGTGGTGATCGAGGAACGG
>DASTIZ010000360.1:0-2863 GCA_035717045.1 Chitinophagaceae bacterium | reverse complement strand
GGCGGCATGATCACTCAATGGCATCTGTCAAATGTTGTTAATCGCAACTTCGTTGACAAAAATTACGAGGTTACGCCTGAGATGAAAAAAAAGCTGACATGGACCAGGCAGCAAAGTGAACCATCGGGCACTATTAACCTCGCTAAATTTATTCGGCCAACAGATACAGCCAGGACGATAGTTGTCAAAGTAATTATTGAATCGGGTTCAGAACAGGTGAAAACTCTGTCTTTTGGATTCAGTGATTATGTTACAGTCTTCCTGAATGATAAGGCTGTATATGGCGGCAGCGACAATTTTCTTTCGAGGGATTACAGGTTTTTAGGCACAATGGGTTTTTTTGACAGGCTATTTCTTCCATTGAAAAGAGGTGCCAACGAATTGTGGTTTGTAGTATCAGAAGATTTTGGCGGATGGGGACTGAAAGCAAAGCTTGACGACATGACTGGTATTTCATTGAAGTGAGACAACTTCATTAAACCCTGGTTAGTTTTCTCCATATACCAGGGTACTATACAAAGTCCACTATGGTCTTTGTTTATAAAAGGATGTCGCGGCTGAGTATTAATTTTAACCCGTACATCTTAGGAATAGATATATTCATTCTGGCTGGTAGTGCAGCCAGTGGTGTTATACCACGAATGCAGACCCTTTTTAAGTCAACACCGGGTTGTTTGACAAATCGATTAAACCGGGGGAAAATTCAACTTTCTTATTAAATCTTTGTAACGGGGCTCGTTTTGAAGTTCATCCAACCACGGCCACGCCTTGAGCTCTTTTATCCATACATCACGCCGCTCATACCCAAATTCCAGTTGCTTCAATGCCTCCTCCTTATTCCCCAGCGCCAAATAAATGCACGCAAGATTAAATTCAGAAATGGTTTGAGGATATGATTTATTCAAAAGCTCATTTAGGATTTTAGTCGCTTCCTGTCGTTGATTTGCGCGGGCGTAGGCGAGAGCCAGCATAGCTTTATAATGAGTCGACGCCGATTCTTCAGCAGATTTTTTTAGCGGTGGAATTGCTTCTGCATATCGTCCCTGTGCAATATAAAGTTCCCCGATATTGTGAAGTATCAATGGATGATCAGGATGGAGCCTTAGCGCGTGCTTTAGTATTTCATCACCTTCCTTATAACGTTTTGCGTAGAGATAAACCTGGCTGGTGTAGGCAACAATGATCGGGGAAAGTGGGTCTAATTCTTTGGCTTTTGCAAGTTGAGCCAGTGCTTCATTAAAACGAGAGATGAATCCCAGCATGCGGCCATACCATTGATAAGCGATAGCAAAACCCGGATTTAACTCAATGGCTTTTTTAAATTCTGATTCTGCTTCTATCCAGTTCCATTCATAATTCAATTTCCATTCTCCATTTGATGCATGTGCCTCTGCCAGATTTGGATTTATCTGGAGTGCTTTATCTATTAATTCCTTGGCCAACGTCCTGGCTTCCTGCTGCTGCATTCCACCCTGTTCACCTAACACGATGTACGTATCAGCCAATGCAGCATAAGCGGGAGCATAACTGGTGTCAAGTTCAAGTGCTTTTTTATAACTGTCAATTGCCTGTTTATAACTCTGGATCGTTCGTCGATTCCAATAGTGACGGCCGAACAGGTAATGTTCATAAGCCTTTGTATTCACCAATGGAGCGGAAACTAATCTCGCCTCATCTTTCGGTGTCACCGTAATTTTTATTTGGCCCGCAATTTTTTTCGCTACTTCGCTGTATAAGGCAAGAATGTTTTGCAATTCACGATCGAAAGTCTCAGACCAGATATTTTTATCCGTTTGCCCATCAAAAAGTTTTACGCTGATGCGAACCGAGTCGCCTTCCCTGATTACCGAACCTTCCAGCAGTGCCCTTACTCCAAGTTCCCTGGCGATCTGACGAAGCGCGACGTTTGTATTTTTGTATTGGATAGTTGACGTCCTGGAAATAACTTTCAGCGCACTGATCTTTGAAAGTTCTGATATAAGCGTCTCATGCATTCCCGAAACAAAATACTCTTGTGTTGAATCGCCGGAAAGATTTTCCAATGGGAGGACAGCGATTGAATCAATGCTTACACTTTTTTTAGGAAGAAGAAGCAACAAAGCAATTACCAGCATAATTATAACACCCCCTGCTAAAAGGGTGATCAACCTGACTGATCTTCGTTTAAACAGAGAAGGTTCAGAGGTCTTTCCATGAATGTCTGAGGGTAATGGTATTACCAGCCCGGTGTTTGACGCTGCAAATACTTCAATCGCCTGTTTTACATTCTTAAGGTAAAATTTCCCGATCGGTTTCGCCTGGATATCCCGCTGGTTCTTTATTTCATCATATACTTTGGCAGAGAACAGAACAGCTCCCGGTACAGAAAGCGATTCGATGCGTGAAGCAATATTTACACAATCACCATAAATACCTTCCTTGTCGTATACAACGTCACCGGAGTGAATGCCGATCCTTAATTTGACACGTGGCTCCCGCTGCAATTCATTTTGAATAGCAATACCACAGCGCACAGCATCCGCTGCACTATTAAAAATGCTAAGTGTCCCATCTCCGAAGTATTGAAGAATTGTTCCGTGATGAACAGGTATGAGTGTTTCAAGAGCCTGGCGGTGACGATGTCTTAAAAGCGTTGCGTGAGCCTCATCTTCCTGCATCATCGCCGTATAGCCGGTCATGTCGGCAAACATAACGGCTCCCAGCTTTCTTTGCTCGGTGAAAAGGGTATTGACATTTCTATCGTCCTGCATAACCTCCTTACGATATAATCATGAAGATAAACTGTTCAAAAACGATTAAAGTGAAAATTACAACAATTAAAAAAATGACAGACCAGTACGTATTGTAAGGCTGTTGGAGTGGC
>DASTIZ010000359.1:0-4225 GCA_035717045.1 Chitinophagaceae bacterium | reverse complement strand
GCGGGCTTTTAGATAATTTGAATACGCATCAGGGCCGGTGGAAGCCGTTGCCTCAGGCTCTTTATTATTCAGCAAGTGTACATTTAAAGCGCTAATGATCGCCTTTGTTATCTTATCCTGCACACCGAAGATCTCGGTCAGTTCTACCTCGTAAGTATCACCCCAAATATTAAAGCCATCATCGGTATTGATCAACTGGGCGGTGATGCGTAATTGATTACCGGATTTCCTGAGACTGCCCTCGAGTATCGTGCTCACCCCGAGCTCATCACCAATCGCTTTAAGATCTTTGTTCATTCCCTTATACGAAAATGAGGAAGTTCTTCCGGCGACCTTCAGGTCAGGTATCTTTGCAAATGCTGCGATCAGTTCTTCCGATAAGCCATCACTAAAATATTCCTGGTCCTTAGCCGGGCTCATATCCGTAAAAGGCAAGACGGCAATTGATTTATCCTTAGGCTTACTAACTGACTTAGGTACAATAAATGTTTTGTAAGAAAAAAATCCGGCTGCTGCAAGCAGCGCGATTAGAAAGAAAACAATAACGATCTTCTTGTTTTTTTTCCGGGGATCCAATTTTCCTTCTATACTTTTCCGTTGCGGAACAGATAGCCCGGCATTGGTCAATGCAAATACCTGGAGGGGCTTCGTTACATTCTTAAAATTGAAATCCCCAAGTGAAACCGAAGTAAACGTGGAATTGTTACTTATTTTATCATAAAATTCTGCGGAAACGAGAATCGTGTTGGCTTGTCCCAATGACTGCACTCTTGAAGCCACATTCACGCCATCACCCAATGCTTTGGCATCTTCAAAAAAAACTTCACCAATGTGCAAACCGATGCGAAGCGGCACGACCGGTTCATTTTTCAATTCCTCCTGCACCGCAAGTGAACAATTGGCAGCATCAGTGGCACTGGGGAAAATGCAAAGACTGCCATCGCCATAATAGTTCACTACCTGCCCATGGTATTGGCTCACGAACTTTTCAAGCGTGGCATTATAATGCTTTATGACCGCAACCGCTTTTTGCTCATCAGCCTGCATCATAGCAGTATAGCCGACAATATCGGTAAACATAATAGCAGCAAGCTGGCGACCTTGTGGCATTTCGCGAAAGTTATAGAATTTTCAGTTGCTGCTGTGAAGAACTACGGTCAGGCTTTGGCACATGAAGTTCTCAATATCCACGGTTGTGCGAAACCCTGGGAATAATGTTTACCATTTCCCTTGCAGGAATTCCAGCGCCCTTCGTATAAAATCATTTTCATTGCCAGCTATTACGGGTGGTACATGTCCACCATTTGGAACAATCCATAATCGCGCCTGTGGAATATGCTGATACATTTCCCAGGCATTTGATACAGGAGCGATTTGATCATTGTCACCATGAATAATCAAAGTCCTTGCTTTAACTGTTGCCAATACATCCGGTGTAAATGATGGATCGCCGTATAGCTTTCTGAAATTCCAGAATTGACGGGCAAGCAACGATGCTTTTTCTCTCCCATGTGTTTTGATCTGGTTCTCGTTTCGTGGGTTTTTGTCGGGATCTGCCACCGATGAAATTACATCCCTTGTAGTTTTTGAATAGTAAACCTGTCCTCCGATTATTACTATTCTCTTTGCCAGCTGAGGTCTTAGTGTGGCAATATAGAGGGTAATAAATCCCCCGGAACTGATTCCCATTATGTTGACCGAATCAATATGCAGCGTGTCTAACAAGCCGATTATGTATTCCGCAGCTTTTTTATGTAAATAAACATCAGTTGTATCCATCAGGTCAGACCTGCCATGACCGGGCAGATCCATCGTGATCACTCTGTAAGATTTTGAGAACTCAGGTTTAAAATAGTCCCAATCAGAACCTGTCCTGCCAAATCCGTGAAGCAGCAGCAATGGCATACCCCTGCCGGTATCTTCATAATAGAGTTTGACATTGTTGATTGTTGCAAATTTTCCATTTGGACCGACCGGCTTTTGTGCATTGCTATCTGAATTCAGCCATAATGTTATCAGCAGCCATGATGTGTAACGAATTAGGAAATGAATTTTCATCGCATGGAGATTAAAATTTGAAAATAATTATTTCACAATGTTATTTGAGGTTGCGAGCCGGTTCTGGACCTGTTTTCATCTATCGGGTAAAATTAAGGCGTGCCGCACAGAACTATAAGAAGAAATAGACAAACCACAGAAGCACAAATGACAGCGACGCACGGAGTAGCTTTGTGTTTCCCTGTGCCTCCCGATGTCCATTGCTGAAAAATAGCTTCAGTTGTGTTGCTATGGTCTCGGGTTCGGCCGGCCAAAATATAAAACATATCCATCTGCATCTGTCACTTCAAAGCCACGCAAATCATCATCGTTGTCCATGAGTGGAGAAAAAAATTCGACGTTGCGTGACGCAAATTCTGCTGCCAGAGCATCCGGATCCGGAACATGCAGGTAAGCGTCCCAGCGGGCAATGCCTTGCTTGACATCTCTTGTATAGTTCGGTACCGGATCCACACCCACATCCTTCATCATGATCATTGCCGTGCCTCGTTGCACAATGCCGAAGAAAATATCATCTTCACTGGGCCCCTGGAATGTGATGTCGAACCCGAAACGGTCGCGATAAAATGCGAGTGCTGCGGGAACATTCTTTACGATGAAGAATGGCGCGATGCCGGTGATTTCTGTTTTAGACATATGAGATAGCAGGTATTGATTTAATGAAATGTCAATAGCATTCCACGACGGTTCCTTACTTCCTTAAAATCTTCTCCATTGTCTTTCCTTTAGCCAATTCATCAACCAACTTATCCAAATAACGAACCTTTTGCATGAGTTTGTCTTCGATCTCTTCGACACGATAGCCACAGATCACACCTGTAATTTTTGAAACGTTTGGATTCATCTTTGGTGCCTCAGCAAAAAAAGTTTCAAAGTCAGTTTTCTTATCGAGATGTTGCTGGAGTGTTTTCCTATTATACCCTGTCAGCCAAAAAATGATTTCGTCTACTTCTTCCTTTGTTCGGCCCTTCTTTTCCGCTTTATTTATATAATGCGGATATACACTCGCAAGTGACATCTTATATACCCTGGTATTATCCATTTTACTTGTTATTATTTTATCAAAGTTAAAATTCCTGGCGAAAATCAATAAACCACGGAGTCACGGCGACACGGTGATTCACAGTGATTCACGGAGTCGTTGTGTTGCTTGGTGGCCGTTGAGTGACCCGCGGTTTTCTTTTTGCCTTCCGCATCCTGGTACGCCACCGTGTAATTTTTCGCAAAGTCAAATTATGAGTGTTTACCTATTGATCATTCTTTCTGTTTCCAGGGGCGTGTTTCAACCACCATTTCCTAACTGCCCCTGATTCGTCGAATACGTCGTAATTATGTGTAACATGCATGGTAACTGCTTTCCAGTCTCCATCAATGTTCTGCATTCCCAATGAGAAACATCCATGCCCCTTTGTTGTATCTCCGTTACTTCCGATTCGTTCGTGGTAAAATTCAACCAGACATGAAGCAACATTTTTAGAGAACACATGTATTTTAGGATTATAGAACTCCCATTTCAGCACCTTTTTTACACTCTGCGTAAAGTCTTTCCAAATGCCATCTATAGTTTTGTAATCACCCCAGTAATAACCATCTCCAAAAACGATAAAGTCGTCTACGTCACCGTAAAACGTCATTACCGCTTTGTAGTCAAGGTTCATTAGGTCTTTGGCGGGGTAAGGAATAGCTAACCGCATTTTTATTTTTCCAGGTCTGCCGGCAGGCCGGGTCGTTATTGAGAAGGACACCTAAGGCTTATACTTTACTCTGGAAAATTCATTTTGTCAAGAAAAGATCGAAAACGATCATCCTGCCGAAGTTTGCGAGGTACAAATGGATAGTATTTTAGTATACACAGATAAGCATCCTGTTGGTCATAGGCTTTTTTCAGCCAGTCGATCGCTTCATCAATATTTCCAAGAAAACCCGCGGCAAAACTCATAATACATGGACTAACATATTTCCCATCATTCAATCTTGATCTCAAATCTTCCATAATGCCATCGGCTTCTTCAAAATTACCTTTTGCTGTATAGAGATTTATGAGATCGACCTGGTTAAAGACGGCCTCGTGAGAGAGTTTACTGGCGAGTTCAAGATATTCCGTCGCCTTCTCATATTGTTTCCTGTGCAAATATGCCATACCCATTATTCGGATTGCAATCAGTGA
>DASTIZ010000358.1:0-6376 GCA_035717045.1 Chitinophagaceae bacterium | reverse complement strand
TCATCAGCGTCGCGCCCGGGTTCATTTTCCGGGCTGCCCATTGTAAAACTTCCGCCTTTAACAGGCATCATTTTAAATTTAATTGATGAACCTGGAACGTTTTGTTCATAAATTTTAAATGAAGTGTCTGGTTGAGCTAACAGGTTACTTTGAGCAAGTATCAAAAGTATGAAGAGTAAGTTGAGCCTTTCTTTCATATGGGCTGGCAATTTACCAAACTCAGCGTTCTTTCTCTTCAAAATAGCTGTCAAAGTTTTTGCTTTTATAGGTGATGATCTCTTCGTCCTTTAAAACCGCAATCAATAATTCAGCTTTTTCCTTTTTTACCAGTCTTAACGCCTTTTTTATTGGCAAAACACTACAGGCAGTTGCCAGCCAGTCAGCCGTTGCGCCATCTTTCGCGATCACCGTCACGTTTCGTTGCGACGTAACGCCATATCCTGTTCGCGGATCGATAATATGAGAATACTTTTTTCCATTATGAATGATAAAGCGATACAGGTCTCCCGAAGTTGAAACCGCGCAATTACTTAATTCAAGGTACTTATCCCACAATTCTTCATTTTCTTGGGGCAAATTGATGGCGACAGTCCAGCCTTTTTTTCCCGGCGGCGGCTCACTCACCACGATATCCCCGCTGGCATCGGCCAAAGCATGCCTGATATTTTTTGATGTGAGATGGTCAATGACCCTTTGTGCAACATAGCCTGGAACAATTCCTCCAAAATCAAATCTAATTCCCTGTTTCCTGAATGAAATTGTTTTTGTAAGGTCATCATTAGCGACATGTTGTAAACCCGTATACTTCATGACCTGATTGATTTCTTCTTTAGAGGGAAATCGTTTTTCCACTTTCGCTTGCCTCCACAGCCGGGTTAATGCACCGATTGCGACATCAAAGGCTTTGCCTGATCGCTTCCATGCATGTTTTGACAAGACGATCATCTCATATAGCTCATCAGAAACTTTTAAATGGTTCAAATTTGATTGAAATGACAGTTTGGCTACTTCGCTTGTGGAGCTATAATCGCTGAATATATAATCTAATGAATCAACGATAGAATAACATTCTTTCGATAACCGCACTGCTTCCAACGAATCCGTATGGTAAAAAATAATATTGAATGGTGCGCCCATTTTATTCTGCGGGAACTGGAACCTTTTCAGTTGGCCTGAAACGGTAACGGGAAAAAGAAGGAGAAAAAACAAGCGCCACATGAAATGAAATCTTACATTTAAGTTCTCAAGATAAAAGTTTATGGAACGCAGAAAATTTATCCGCAATGGTTTTTTGTCAGGTGCTGGTGTTATAACAGCCGGACTATCATTTGGTGGAAGGAAAAATGAAAAGGTCTCTACAGCGGACAAGCCATTTAACCTTGACTATGCTTTTCATGATGGCATGTTTAAGAACAATGGCGGTGCAGATTTTTCAGACCAGATCAAATGGGCCTACGACCAGGGGTTCAGGAGTATTGAAGACAATGGTATGATGGCAAGATCGATAGATCAGCAAAAAAAGATCGGTGAGTTATTGGCGAAACTGAATATGAGAATGGGAGTGTTTGTCATTACCTCTGATAGCTGGCATTGGAAAACGTCGTTGACAACGGGTAAACAGGAATGGATCGACAGAATGATGAAGGACTGTAAAGAAGCAGTTGAAGTCGCGAAACGGGTAAATGCAAAGTGGATGACTGTTGTTCCGGGTAATTACGAGAGAACGTTGTCACAGGACATGCAAACAGCAAATGTGATAACTGCATTAAGAAAAGGCGCAGAGATCCTGGAGCCTCATGGATTGGTGATGGTATTGGAAGCCTTGAGTGACAACCCCGATCTTTTTTTACGGTATACGCATCAATCATACATGATCTGCAAAGCAGTCAACAGCCCTGCCTGCAAGTTTTTATTTGATATGTACCATATGCAGCGCAATGAAGGAAATATCATTGCCAATATAGATAAGGTCTGGGATGAAACAGGTTACTTTCAAATTGGCGACAATCCCGGAAGGAAAGAACCGGGTACGGGTGAAATGAATTATAAAAATATTTTCAAACACATTTATAATAAAGGGTTCAAAGGAATATTGGGAATGGAGCATGGAAATGCAAAACCGGGAAAAGAAGGAGAGATGGAGTTGATAAAAGCCTATCGCGAGGCGGATTCCTTTAAATAATAGTGATTGTTTGTTTCTATTCTGGATTGCGAATTGCTGAAGATTTCACGTAAATCCAAAATCTAAAATCGCCTAATGGCATTTGAAATAATCAAACGGTTCCTTACAATCATCACATTGGTATAGAGCCTTACAGGCAGTGGAACCAAACTCGCTGATGCGGTGCGTGTGATAAGAATCGCAGTGTGGACATTGAACGGCCTCTGCTGCAGCAAATAATTTCTGATCGCAAACCTGTTGCTTCGGATTCGGTGGCGCAATTCCGTATTCTTTTAATTTTCTTTTTCCTTCCTCACTCATCCATTCGGTTGTCCACGCAGGTGAAAGCGCCTGGGTAACCTTTATTTTTTTAAAACCTAAGGTTGCCAATTCAATTTTTATGGTTGTCGTTATCATATCCATAGCGGGGCAACCCGTATAAGTTGGCGTAATGATCACCTCGATCTCATCGTCATTCATTTTAATATCTCTGACGATTCCCAGGTCAATGATGGATAAAACTGGTACTTCCGGATCTTTAATTTCCTCCAGGTACCTATAAATGTTTTTCTTATCGATTTGATAGGTTGTCATAATTTGCCTGCTTCGCATTGCGCCAATGATGATCACCAGACACAACCGGGATATGCTCTTTGCATATATTGTAATTCAGTAAGAATATATCCAAGGTGTTCTGTGTGTATTCCTTCTTTACCGCCGGTTTGCATAAAAGCCCCCCCGCCCCCCGAAGGGGGGATCAGGGAAGCTTCACTAAATACAATGTTTATTTTCTCATTCCACTCTTCTTTTATTTTATTAAAGTCAATTCCTGTTTGTTTTTCATAATCGGCAGGAATGAACATTTCTCCGGTATATCTCCATAATTCTTCAATCGCTTTCACCATTCGCTTGTGACTTTCTTCTGTTCCATCACCTAATCGTATCACCCATTCACCGCTCCACCGAAGGTGATAAGTAACTTCTTTCAATGATTTTTCTGCGATTGCAGCCAGCTGCCCGTCTTTACCATTTTGCAATTGCTCAAATAATAAATATTGGTATTGGCTAAAGAAAAACTGGCGAAGAATTGTTTGCGCCCAATCACCATTCGGCTGCTCCACGAGCAAACAATTTCTAAATTCCCGTTCTTTTCTTAAATAAGCCAGTGAATCTTCTGTAGCCGGGTTAATTGGTTTATTAGTTAATTGGTTAATCAGGGTGGCAGCATATTGATAAAAATTTCTTGCTTGCCCGATAAGATCAAGTGAAATGTTGGTGATGGCAATATCCTGCTCGAGCACGGGCCCATGTCCGCACCAGCCCGCGTTTCGTTGGCCGAGAATGAGGGAATTGTCGGCGAGGTGAAGTGAATAATTAATTAAGTTTTGCAAATTCACAGTAAAAAATTGAATGTTCAATTCTCAATTCTCAATGCTCAACGTCCATTGAAAATTCCTGCCTGCCGGCAGGCAGGGAACATTGAGCATTGAACATTTTACATCTGATTCACCTCATCGGGCAGATCATAAAAAGTCGGGTGACGATAGATCTTATCGACAGCCGGTTCAAACATTTCACCTGCTTCATCCGGATTGGATGCATGAATGTATTTTGATTCAACCACCCAAATACTGACTCCTTCCATTCTTCTTGTATACACATCCCGCGCATTTTCAATGGCCATTTGTGCATCGGCGGCATGTAAGCTGCCAACATGTTTATGATCGAGGCCCTGCTTGCTACGGATAAAAACTTCCCACAAAGGCCAATCGGCCCCACTGCCCCCCAATGGGGGGTTCTTTGAAGAGTCATTAAGATTCGCACCTCCCTTTTCATCCGGGATGTCACCATAATAATATTTTCTTATTTGTAAATTCATGTGGATTATTAATTATTTATTATTGATTATTTCGTGATTCAACTTTGCAGATTTCAGATATTTGATATAACCATTTAGTTCCTTAAAACATTGTTTAAAATCCTTATTTACTTCACCTAATATTTTTAAACAGGTAATTCATAAAAATGATTGTATGGTGCCATTCAATAATCAATAATTAATAATCTCACGCAGCTTCCTGTTTCAAGCGTCTCTTCTCCGCAAAAGCCGCTGCCGCCTCACGAACCCACTCCCCCTCTTCCCATGCCTTTCTTCTGGCATCCAGTCTTTGCTTATTGCACGGCCCGTTTCCTTTTACCACATTCCAAAACTCATCCCAGTTTATTTCTCCAAAATCATAATGTTGTCTTGTCTCGTTCCATTTCAATTTTTCGTCGGGCAACTTCATTCCTAACACCTTCACCTGTTCAGCACACATATCCACAAAGTTTTGCCGGAGTTCATCATTGCTTTTTCTTTTGATCTTCCATTTCATGCTTTGCTCGCTGTTTGTTGATTCACTATCGTGCGGACCAAACATCATCAACGAAGGCCACCACCATCTATCGATTGCATCCTGGCACATTGCTTTTTGTTCATCCGTTCCTCTGCTCAGCACCCATAAAATTTCAAACCCCTGCCGTTGGTGAAAACTTTCTTCTTTACATATCCTGACCATCGCTCGGGCATAAGGACCATATGAAGTTCTTGTGAGCATTACCTGGTTAAGTATTGCTGCCCCATCAACCAACCAGCCAATTGCCCCCATATCGGCCCATGTCAACGCCGGGTAATTAAAAATGGAAGAATATTTTGCTTTCCCGCTATGCAGATCATTGATCGTTTCTTCTCTTGTTATTCCCAACGTTTCACAGGCTGAATATAAATACAAACCATGCCCGGCTTCATCCTGGACTTTTGCTAACAAGATGGCTTTACGTTTTAATGATGGAGCTCTCGATATCCAATTACCCTCGGGCAACATGCCTACGATCTCACTATGCGCATGCTGGCTGATCTGCCTGATGTTTGTTTTGCGGTAAGCATCCGGCATCCAGTCCTTGGGTTCGATCTTGATGTCTTCATCGATCTTTTGCTGAAAAATTTTTTCAAAATTAAAGGTTTCCATTGCCTTACTTTAAGGAAGGCAAATCTAACGAAAACCAACGGGTGTTAGTCTATGATATTTGTCATTTGATATCGAAATCAACGACTACCTTGCCGGTTTTAGGATGGCTTTGGCAAGTGAGGATATATCCCCGGTTAATTTCTTCGTGTTCCAGGCCCCAGTGAACATCCATTTCTACCTCACCTTCGACAAGTTTTGCCTTACATGTACAACACATACCACCTTTGCAAGCGAAGGGGAGATCGGCGCCCTGTTTTAATGCGGCATCAAGAATTGTCGTATCGCTATTCAATGAAAGATCAAAATCAAAACTCCTGCCGTCTAACTTCACGGTGATCTTACTGAGGGGTCCTTCTGCAATTTCTGACTTCCGACTTCCGGCTTCCGACTTCTTTCTCTGCCCCGAAGTGGTAAATAGTTCAAAATGAATTTTTCTTTCAGGGATTTCTTTTTGCTCCAGGAAATTTTTTACGCAAAAGATCATTTCTTCCGGCCCGCAAATAAATATCTCATCCATTTTTTTGTAGTCGATCAGCTTTTCCAGGTCGGTAAGCTTCCCAATATCAATTCGTCCGAAATTTATTGCGCTATCAGTTTTTTCCCGGCTAAGGATATTGATAAGATTAAAACGATCAATGAATTTGTTTTTTAATCCCTCCAGCTCTTCAAAGAAAATGATCGAGCTGCGGCTTCGATTTCCATAGACCAGGGTGAATTCGCTTTTCGGTTCTGTTCTTAAGGTTGTTTTAATAATCGAAAGGACAGGCGTGATGCCGCTGCCTGCTGCAAATGCGAGATAATTTTTTTTACTGGCAGGATCTAATTCTGTATAAAACTTTCCCACGGGCTCCATCACTTCCAGCTCATCACCGGCTTTTAGATTCTCATTGGCAAAAGAAGAGAACACGCCACCATCTACCTTTTTGATCGCTACTGTCCATTTATTATCAAGCGGGGAACTGCAAAGCGAATACGTTCTTCTTACTTCTTCGCCGTTCAGCATCGCACGCATGGTCAGGCTTTGACCCTGTTTGTACAGAAAACGTTCCGATAAACTTTCGGGAATTTCAAACTCAACTGAAACACACTGGTCTGTTTCCCTGGAAATATTTTTTATTCGAAGCCGGTGAAAATGAATGGACATATTATTTCCTCAAACCATCGATCATTATTAAAACCATATTGTCTTCAAGTTCTTTTGCAGTGA
>DASTIZ010000357.1:0-4156 GCA_035717045.1 Chitinophagaceae bacterium | reverse complement strand
ACAGCTGGCTGAAGCCCATGTTTCATTGGCCATATCACTGATGCTGAATGAATGGGATTGGGCTGGCGCAGAACGGGAATTCAAAATGGGTTTGAAATTGAATCCCAAATATGCTACGGGGCACCACTGGTATGCTGAGCTGCTTTTGTTCCGTGGAAGAATTAAAGACGCATTTAAGGAGATCTCCACGGCCGTTGAGCTGGACCCGGTGTCGCAGGGAATTCTAAAGGACAAAGGAATATTTCAATACTACGTTAAACAATATGATGAAGCGATAAAGACAGCATTGACAACACTGGAGCTTGATCCGGGTTTTGTGCCGGTTCACCGGTTGCTTTCGCTGATTTACACAGGCAAAGGAATGTATGAGGATGCAATAAGGGAAAATAAAAGATGGGGAGAGCTAACCGGGAATAAAGTAAAAACCGATGTTGCACTCGCTCATATTCTTGCCACCGCAGGGCAAAAAGACCAGGCAAGAAAGATCATTGAAGATACAGGCGTTGAAAATATGCTCAGCTCAAATGATTACCGTGGGGTTGCTTTGGTATATACCGCATTGGAAGAAAAGGAAACTGCCTTTGAATGGCTTGAAAAAAGTTATCAAAGACATGAAGAATCACTTTGCAGCATAGGCATCGATCCCAAGTTTGATTTTATAAGAAATGAACCGCAGTTCCGGCAACTGGTAAAGAAGATCGGAGTTTTAGAACCAGGCAACTGAAATAATCAATACTTCGTTTGTCGGATATAATATAAAAATGATCAGACCAGCAGTCATTATTGTGTTCGTTCTCATCGCGATTACTCTTCCTGGTTGTAAGTAAGAATACAGTTCATTGACAGCGGTACAGGCAATATCCTTAAACCATTTATATGTCCTTCCTGTATTGACGCCGATAATTTAATTGAAGGCAAATGGAGTTTTTATAATAGTAATGATTTTTATTGTGGCATTATAGATACGGCTATTGCAGCTCCGGCAAGAAATGGTTTTCACTTTTTTTGGACCACCATGATGCTCAGGGGACAGCGGACTGGTACTAACGATAAACACGGAACCCGCACTGTTGAACCAGGATGTCTTTAATTCCACAATAACCAAAGTTGGCATGTATTATTATGATAACGTCGCACAAACGTACACATTCATCACGCAGGCGGGTTTTCAATTTTCAGTCACGATCGAAAGTTATGTCAATCAAACGAAGCTGATGACCGGCCGGTTTAGCGGGCCCTGTTTTTAAAACAGCTGGTGGACAAACAAGTTTACAGGGCTAGTTTAAAATAAAAGTACTTTGACATATATAGCAGAAATATTTTTTGTTCCAAATCGTAGATCTGCCATTCGAAATCTGCAGTCCTTTTTTCCCCTTTCTCCCCTATCTTTGCCGACCTCATATAAATCAAAGAGGGTTTAAACTGTTTAAGAATCAACACTTATGGACAAATTGATTTACCTGGTCCCAGTCATGGGGCTGATCGGTTTACTCTACACGTTTATCAAGTTCAAATGGGTAGCGAAGCAGGATCCTGGTAATGACCGGATGAAGGAGATCAGTAATTATATTGCTGAGGGTGCAATGGCTTTCTTAAAAGCTGAGTGGAAAATACTCGGATACTTTGTTGTGATCGTTGGAATACTGCTCGCGGTAATGGCATCAACAAATCCTCATAGTCACTGGCTGATAGCGGGTGCGTTTGTGGTGGGTGCGGTATTTAGTGCCACTGCAGGATATATTGGAATGAAGGTCGCCACAAAAGCAAATGTCCGCACGGCAAATGCGGCCCGTTCAAGTCTGAGTAAGGCGTTGTCAGTTTCATTTACCGGCGGATCAGTCATGGGTCTTGGTGTAGCCGGTCTTGCTGTATTGGGATTAGGTGGTTTGTTCATTTTACTTAAAATGTATTTTGTTCCTGCTGGCGCATCAGTAAGCGGACCGGAGATGCTGACAACAATTGAAGTGCTTACCGGCTTTTCACTTGGTGCTGAGTCAATCGCCTTGTTTGCCCGTGTTGGTGGTGGCATTTATACAAAAGCTGCCGATGTTGGCGCTGATCTCGTGGGAAAAGTTGAAGCCGGCATTCCCGAAGACGATCCCCGTAACCCGGCCACGATTGCCGACAACGTTGGTGATAATGTTGGTGACGTGGCAGGTATGGGTGCTGACCTCTTTGGCTCCTATGTCGCTACGGTCCTTGCTACAATTGTGCTTGGTCAGCAAACCAAATTTCTTGAAGGCACTTCCGATGGTATTGGAGGGTTATCGCCTATTCTTCTTCCCATGTTGATCGCAGGAATCGGGATTTTATTTTCCATAGCAGGAACATGGTTTGTTCGTGTCAGCGACGCAGCGGGTATCAATACAGATAATGTCCAGAAGGCATTGAACAAAGGAAACTGGGGTTCGATCATATTGACCGGGATCGCCTCTATAGCACTTGTTTTTTTAGTATTGCCTGAAGTTGCTATTTACCTTGAAAGAGATTTTGTGCCAGGCACGGCTTTCACTGATGCGAATTTAAAACCCGGAGTTGTTCCAATAACGCAGTATGGAGTGATGGGAGCAATATTGGTTGGACTTGGGGTCGGCACCTTAATGAGTATCATCACTGAATATTACACCGCGATGGGTAAAAGACCTGTCCTGACCATCGTTCGTCAATCAGCCACTGGCCATGCGACGAATGTGATTGGCGGGTTGGCCGTGGGCATGGAATCAACATTGCTACCAATCCTTGTGCTTGCCGCGGGCATTTGGGGCTCTTATGAATGTGCCGGCCTGTATGGTGTGTCAATTGCTGCTGCTGGTATGATGGCAACTACCGCAATGCAATTGGCGATCGATGCATTTGGCCCGATCGCTGATAACGCAGGTGGTATTGCTGAGATGAGTGAACTGCCAAAAGATGTTCGCGAGAAAACGGATGTACTGGATGCTGTTGGTAATACTACGGCGGCGACGGGAAAGGGATTTGCCATTGCATCCGCCGCATTAACTGCTCTTGCATTATTTGCTGCATTTGTTGGTGTGGCAGGTATCAGTGGAATCGATATTTACAAAGCAAATGTTCTTGCTTCATTATTTGTTGGTGGAATGATACCATTTATCTTTTCTTCACTTGCCATACAAGCAGTGGGTAAAGCGGCAATGAGCATGGTGGAAGAAGTAAGAAGACAATTCAGAACCATTCCCGGTATTATGGAAGGAACCGGCAAACCTGAGTATGATAAGTGTGTTGCCATCTCGACCGAAGCATCAATAAAAAAGATGATGCTTCCCGGTGCTATTGCAATCGTTTCGCCGCTTATTATTGGTTTTATGCCAGGTCTTGGCGCAGAAGCCCTCGGAGGTTTTCTTGCGGGAGCAACGGTAAGCGGCGTGTTAATGGGAATGTTCCAGAATAATGCAGGAGGTGCGTGGGATAATGCGAAGAAGAGTTTTGAAAAAGGAGTTAAGATCGGTGACGAGACTTATTATAAAAAGTCAGAACCACATAAAGCTTCCGTAACTGGAGACACCGTGGGTGATCCGTTTAAAGATACTTCCGGACCATCCATGAATATTTTGATCAAATTGATGTCAATTGTATCTTTGGTCATCGCTCCTTCTCTTGCACAGATCAGCAAGACAAAAACCAATGAGCCAACAGTTGAAAAGAAGGAAATTAAACCTGTAGCAGTCGCAATTAAAACTAATTCTGCCAACACTGTTCAGTACAAATAACTCAACGATCTAATCAGAACCATTACTTAAGTCCTGCTGTTTCTACAGCGGGACTTAGTTTTTATACTCACTGAATGTAATTCATCGTAACCTTTTAACCGTTCATCCGTCTTAATGTTAACCCATGTTAAAAAAAATTAAATTACGCAAACAAATTAAGTTCATACGAAATAAGTCGTATATTCGGGGCATAAAAGATTAAAACCATGGCAACTACCCGTTACATCAAACCCACTGAAAGCGAACTGGAGATCTTACAGGTCCTTTGGAAGAAAGGTCTTGCCACTGTGCGTGAAGTACATGAAGAACTGGCGGCATTAAAAGATGCCGGCTATACCACAACCCTAAAGCTGATGCAGATAATGCATGAGAAAGGGTTGGTGAAAAGAGACGACAGCATGCGTACCCATGTATACCAGGCCGCAGTG
>DASTIZ010000356.1:0-2814 GCA_035717045.1 Chitinophagaceae bacterium | reverse complement strand
GTCCATATTGTGAAAGCTCCTTTCTTATCTCATGATAAGGATTTATAGCGGCAAGAATCGAGATGACACCGTTTGCGGCAAAACGATTGGCGATAAAACCAAGTCGCCTTATGTTTTCATGTCTGTCTTCTTTTGAAAACCCTAAATCAGCACATACATGTTTGCGGTATACATCCGCATCGATCACTTCAATCCGGAGTCCTTCCTTCTCCAGCTGTCGCTTCACGCCATTTGCAATGGTTGATTTGCCCGCCCCTGATAATCCTGTTAACTGAATAAGTAGCATGATAATTTCGAACAGATACGTCTTTTTTAGATATTCCGTATAAAAATAACGGATATAATACGGATTCAGTAACTTACTTTACATGTATTCGTTCTTGAAAACGATCATGAGCGAATCTTTTTTACCTTTCTCCAGGAACATTACATATGGATATTCTCAATGACAAAAAGGTCAGGCAATCTTTTATAAAAGATTTTTTTGAAAAAAATCCTGGTTTTAATTCCAATGATCACCAAATACTGGATCACCGCCCCGCGCGGAGATGGTTTGATCTGTTGAAATATGGAGCCGAGCATGATGTCTACAATTTCCAGGAAGTAATACAGGGTAAATCAGGTGCGGATGTTATCATGCGGGACCATCATGTCCGCATGATGTCATCGTATGATTACCTTGGACTTATCGGGCACCCAGAAATTGAGGAGGCGGCTATTGATGCTATCAGAAATTATGGAACGGGTACTGGCGGTGTAAGATTGCTTACTGGTACAAATGATTTGCATTGTTCACTTGAAAATGCGATCAGTAAATTCAAAGGAGTTGAATCAACGATGGTGTTAAGTTCGGGGTATTTGGCAAACCTGGCAGCCATTGCGGGCTTGTTTGGGAAGAATGATCTTGTGCTAACAGATGAAAATATTCATCGCAGTATAGCCGATGCCATAAAAGTGGCGGGCGTGCCTCAGGAGAATTTTCAGCATAACCAGGTTTCATCACTAAAGGAGCTTTTGGAAAAATATGCCTCGGTAAAAAGAAAATTGATCATTGTAGAAGGGATTTATTCCATGGATGGCGATATATGCCCATTGCCTGGAATTCTGGAACTAAAACATAAGTATAATGCTTTTCTGATGGTCGATGAAGCACATTCTTTTGGAGTGCTTGGCAAATCGGGACGTGGTGTGAATGAACATTTCGGAATGGATGCCTCTGGCATTGATGTTTTTACCGGTTCATTGTCTAAAGCAATTCCAACCAATGGCGGATTTGTAAGCGCCAAAGAGGAAGTGATCATGTATTTGAAGCATGGGGGTGCTCCTTATATGTTTTCTGCGGCCTTGTCACCCGCCAATACCGCTGCCGCGATGCGATCATTAGAGATCATTCATTCTGAAGTATGGCGATTGAAGAGGCTTTGGGAAAATACGAATCAAATGAAAGACGGGCTCCGACAGGCAGGTGTTGATATTGGTAACCCGGCAAGTCCTGTGATACCCGTTATTTGTGGCGACTATAAAAAGGCGGTCAAACTTTCTGCCGAATTATTTAAGAGAAGATTCCTGGCAAACTCAGTTATTTACCCGGCAGTGCCGATCAATAAAGCCCGGTTACGTTTATGCTGCACGGCTTCGCATTCGGTTGAAGTTATTGACGAGTTTATTGCTGCGGTTTCGGAGCTTTATCCGCAACTTTGAATTTCTAATGAGAATCGTAGAGGTAAATGACAATAAAGCATGGAAGCAGTTTTTGCAACTTCCATTCAACTTATTTAAGGATGTTGGGGTATGGGTCCCGCCATTGTTAAGTGAACAGAAACATCTCCTTGATAAAAAGAAAAATCCTTTTTTCAAGCATTGTTATTACAAAGCATGGTTGGTTATCGAAAATGATTTACCAGTGGGCAGGGTGATCGCTTTTATCGATACATTGTATAGCAGCATAAATAACAGCAAGACTGGTTTTATTGGTTTTTTTGATAGTGTAGATAACCAGGATGTTGCGTCGCAATTATTCGATGAAAGCGGAAGGTGGTTGAGAGAAAATGGAATGAAAGTGATTTGTGGGCCAATGAATTTTTCGATTGGCAATGAGTGCGGCTTGCAACTTGACGCTTTTGATTCTCCACCCTTTATCTTAATGAACTACACACCTGCCTACTATAAGTCATTATTTGAAAACGCAGGATTTGCCAAAGAGCATGATATGTATGCTTACCTGATGACCGCGGATGAAGTAACACGTCGCGAGTCTTTGCTGCAGCGGCTTGAAGAAATGGGTAATAAGGTGTTGGCGAAAAAAGGTGTGAGTTTACGAAACATGAGTATGAAAAAGTATGAAGTGGAGTTAGGAAATATTCAATCCTTGTACAATGATTGCATGCGGGATAATTGGGGCTTTGTTCCGGTTTCATTTGAAGAGATGTTGTACAACAGTAAATCATTAAAGCAAATTGCCGATAAGTATTTGGTTTTGTTTGCCGAAGTAAATGGGGAAGTGGTTGGCTGTTCGGTTGCTGTTCCCGATGTAAATCAATCAATGCAGCATGTAAGAGACGGGAAGTTGCTCCCCACCGGTTTTTTGAAATTGTTATACTATCTGAAAAAGACTGACCGGTTCCGGTTGCTATTCATCGGCGTGAAAAGGGATCATCGCTTTAAGGGACTGGATGCCCTTTTCTATTACCATACGGTGCGCACAGGACTTGAACGTGGTTATAAATCGGCTGAGTTATCGTGGATTTCGGAGGACAATAAAAATCTTATAAGAATTGTAGAAAAGATTGGCGCTGTACGATATAAGACGTACCG